>JAGMDA010000646.1 GCA_023128935.1 Candidatus Eiseniibacteriota bacterium
CCACGGATTTTCACGGATCAAACCAAGTAAGTATAGGTGGGAATCCGAACAATCCTACCCATCCTCGCTCTACAAAAACCCTGCCCGAAAAAACAAGATTTTGCAAGTCAGCACGATTAGGCTGCTCGCTTTTCATAGCCAAACGCCAACATCTAAATCAGCCTCACGGCGGGTTGTTCAGAATTCTCCCACCACGGATACCCGATGCGCCTCTCCCAACTCCGCAAAGAAGTTGTACGCATAGTCCAGCCGGTACCGCGTCCACCGGAACCCACATCCAAGCGCCACGCCCGCCCAGTCGTCCTCGTTCAGGTCCTTCAACAGGGAATTGTAGCCTCCCCGAAGAAACAGGATATCCCGGATGCGAATCTCCGTGCCTCCGCAGAAATACACGTCGTTGTCGTTCGGAAGGACCATCTCGCCCACAAAGAGCAGGGGAAGATGTGCGACTTGGTGCGCAAAGCCCACGCGCGCCGCCACTGGAAGTGCGTCTTTGAAACCCTCCGAAAAGCCGCTTCGCACAAATCCCACGTTGGACAGTGAGGCCCCCAGCGACAGACCCTCCACCGGTGTGCGGAAGCGCAGCCCCAGATCCAACATGTAGGCATCCGAAGCATAATCGTCTATGCTGGAAATTGCCACTTTAATGCCAATGCCGACGGCCAGATCCTTAAGCACAACCTGCGCCAAAGCCCCTTGCAGCACGATATCATTGGCTCCGAACGTGCCCTCCGACTGGCCATCCTCGTCCGTTTTCTGAAGCTCCCCGTACGACATATAGGAAAGCATCGCTCCGAACGCTCTCACGTCGTTCAGAGGCTGCGCCGCACCCACCATGCCGAACTGCGTATCCACCAGATAATTGGTGTACGTAGCGGTCCCCTGACGCACCCTGAGGCTCGCCAGCGAAGCCGGATTCGAGGCCATGCCGTTTATATCTCCATCCATCGCCACGAACGCACCGCCCATCGCCGTAGCCCGCGCGCCCGATACGAGCTTCAGAAAAGAGAAGCCCGTCGTTCCCGCCTTTTCGTGAATCTCCCCCGCCATCGCGCCGGATGCCATCATCGCAAGGGACAAGGCACAAGGGACAAGGCACAAGGAAAACCATTTTCCCCCTTGCCCCTTGAGTTGGTGTGCTTCAGTATCCTTCGGTGTTGCATTCATCAGGAGGAAGGGAACATGCGTATCTTAGTCATCAATCCGTTCGGAGAGACTGAATTCCACGGAAGAGAAAACCTTGAGAAGATCAAGCGGCCAGACACCGAGTTTGATATGGTTAACATTGGCGACGTCTATCCACTCAAGAATAATCAGTTTCTCTACTTCCGCTATATGTGCACAGATGGCACGCTGGAGCGGGTTATGAAGGCGGAGAAAGAGAGATATGATGCCGTGTTCATCTCCTGCAATCTGGATATTGGCCTTTACGAAGCACGTTCTCTGGTTGATATTCCGGTAACTGCAACCTTAGAATCGGCCGCGCTCTTGGCGTACGCAATGGGGACGAAGTATTCTCTGATCACGGTGGACGAACAGAACGGTAGAATTCAGGAGATGATGTTGCGTCAGTATGGTCTTGAAGGCAAACTTGCTTCCCATCGCCCAATCGGCATAGATGCCAATGACCTCTATCCAGAAAAAACGCCGGAGGATGCGGTCTATCAGAAAGTAATAGAAGTGAGCAAGAAATGCGTGGAGGAAGACGGCGCGGAGGTGATTATCCCCGGCTGCACCCTCATTGGGTCATTGCTTACGCACCGGATTGACCAGGCGATGGAGTCCATTGGAGTTCCTATCTTAGACGGAATGATCACGGGATTCAAGATGGCGGAGATGATGGCGGATTTGTGTAAGTTAGCAGGACTTCCCCCTGTGAGTCGAAGGGGCTATTTTCAATTTCCGCCGAAACAGGATATGGATACTTTGAGGGAATTTCTCAATAGGTGAGATGATAGAGAAATGGAACCGCGGATTATGCGGATTGACCTCAGGATAGAAGATACGAGAGGCAGCGATGGAATACAAGGGCAAATACTC
>JAGMDA010000647.1 GCA_023128935.1 Candidatus Eiseniibacteriota bacterium
ATAAGAAGTTAGACGGGCGGCTGCTTAAGCATATTCTTGAATGATCGTGAATGATTTCGAGTGATCGTGCGTGATTTCTAGTGATCGCGAGTGATCGCCAGTGAGCTCGAGTCATCTCGAATCATCGTGAGTGATCGGGGGTTAGGCAACATCGGGGATGAGGCAGCATCAGGGGTCAGGCAACATCGGGGGCTGAGGTAACATGGGGGGTGAGGCTTGCGCGGGCTTCTGGGCAATGACATCCCGCCTTCGTACCTTCCTACCTTCCTCGGACGCGGTTCTGGGGAAGGCGACCAAACCGACCGCGTTCGTTCAGGCAGTGTTTTCAGCCACACGAAATCGTGAAGAGTCGGAAATGGACCGGACTAGATCGGGACGCTGCTTCAGGATGCCACGCAGCTGGTTCGCACAGGCTCCGGGCTAGGCGCTGCGGCGATCGAAGATCCTCGTGGCGAGTTCTCCCCAGTAGGTCGAGCGTTGATCGGAGACTCCGGCCAGCGCGCCGAAGCGTTGCAGGCTCTTGGGATCTGACCGCCAGAGCGGATAGGGCAAGCCGCCCAGTAGGCGATTGAATACGAAGGCATGGGCTACCAACAAGACGACCGCAAGAAGCAGCCCCACGATCTGGAGCATGTTGCTCATATACCCCATCGATACGATCAGCGCGCTGGCTGCTGCGGGGGGATGAGAACACCCCAAAGCAATCATGCTAGCGCTGCTGAGACCCATGGATAGCGAAAGCGCCGCGATCCGGGGCCAGTTCAAAGAGGGATCATCCAGGAGACCGGCCTCGGGGAAGATCAGTGAGAAGAGCTGCACGGACAGCCATCCGGATGCCACCGCGAGAGTGTGGGCCAGGATCACAGTTCGCGGACAGGCGCGGGGCGACATTGGCGTGCGAAACAGAATGAAGGCGGACGGACCCAGTGGTGGAAAGAGCAGTGGAAAGCGGGTCAGGTACGCCGCGGTGGAGATAATTCCCAGTGCCACAGCACCCTCCAGGAACACGAAGGCCATGGCCACGCCGCGCCGGTGACTTGTACACCGCAGGAGGTAATCCATCTGCAGGTGGGCCAGGAAGGCGACCAGGCGGAAGAGCAAGCTCTGCTGCGGGGCTTGCTGATGGGTGCGGATCGGGTCCGTTTCCCTCAGGCGTGTGCCACTGGCCTTCATTCCTCAGCATCCTCCTGAGCCGCGGCCTGAGTCAGATGCTCAAACACTTGCGGGGCATTCCCGGCTCCAAGATCGAAAAGCTCGCGGATCTCATCGAAGCCAATCTGAACTTCAGCGATGAGATTCTTCATTTCCGCAGCGGTCATCGAAAAGATCTCCATGGCAGAATGGACGAGCGCATGAGTCTTGTTGGGATCGGGGCGCAAACCGCTGGGCAACTGCGCAGCGACCACGATCGGAAGCGCAATCGATTCGGTGAGCTCTAGCTCGGCGAGCTGCTCCGGTTCCACATTGTGCAACCCCACGAAGCAGACCAGTTCCTCGGGGAAGTTCCAGGACTGGAGAATCCAGGATCCCGCCTGGGCGTGATCCCAGCTGAAGATGCGGCGTTCGATCGCTGACAGGCGCTCGGTGCCTGACCGCCACTGCTCGATCACAGGTGTGTAATACTCGCCCCAGGCATCCAACAGCACTGGGAGGGCCACATCGGCGATGAGCATGGCGGTGAAGGCCTCTTCTTCGTCGCCCTGACAATGACGGTGGGCGAAGGACCGCGCCAAGATGGCTCGCAGTAGGCAATCGATCCAGAACAGCCCATGATCGAACAGGTTGTCCTTGGGGCGTGGAATGGCATCCACCATGGCATAGGAAAGCGCGATCGGCCGGATGTGCCGGAGCCCCAGGAGTGAAACCGCATGGCGCACCGTGAGCACTGGGCTTCGCAGGGCGAAGAGTGAAGAGTTGATGGTTTGGATCACCTTGGCCGAAGTCTCCGGAGAGGCGGAGATCACCTTGACGAGTCGATCCAGCTCCGGATCCGGTTGGTTGATCTCCTCGATCAGGCGAGCGGCAGCCGCCGGAAGCGGAGGGATCTCCACACCCTCGAACATGGCCGCAAAGTTCCCGCTGGCCATCGATGCGTGCCGCCGGATTCTTGCGAGCAGGCCACGCCCCATGATTCCCTCCGCTTGAACAGGTTGCCTTGGTTGGGCAGAACCTATAGAGGGATTATCGACCGGTTGTTGGTGGAGGTTCAGTCCCCGTTCCACTCTGAGTGGTGGACCCCATTCTTGGGACAGCTGGGAGTTTCGTTCCTAACGAGCGAGGTTGGCCAGCAGGAGCGAAATGGTCTGGCGCACCCAGTCCTGATTGGAAGCGCCCGCAGCTAGTAGCACATCCTTTCCGCTGCGCAGGAGCAGTACCGGCCCGTGGTACTTCAGCTCGCCTCGCACACCATCTGTGGTGCCGATAGTGACTTGACGAAGAGGAACAATGCTTCGCTCACAGGCAATTCACCGCTAGTCGATAACAATCAGCGTGCGCCCATCCATGAAGTTCGCGGCCCTCATCTGAAGGAAATAGGTACCTGAGCTGATTTGCTCTCCGACCTTATTCTGGCGGCTCCACTCCACTGCATGTCTTCGGGCTGGTTGCAGCCCATCGACCAGCATGCAAACCCGGCGGCCTGTGACATCGAAGATCTGCAGCGTTACCCATCGAGCGCCGGGCAAGTCGTAGTGGATGGATGTCGTGAAACTCAGCGGGTTCGGCGCGCAGGGTGCCAGGTAGAAGCGAGGAGAAGCAGCCTGTTGATCACGAACCGTCATAGAACTACATCCGACAGGCCAGGCGCCAATGAGATCGCACTCTTCGTTGGGCGGGGAGAATGGAGCGCAGGGAGATCCCTCACGCAAATCGAAGTCCCAGTTCTCGGGGTCACAGAACAATGGATCTTCCGAGATGTTGCCATCCACACCAAGCTGACCCGCGATATATCCGACCCAGTCACCGCCGGCGTTGCCGAAGATGTCGCAGCAGACGAGGTTGACAATGGCCTCATTACAGCCGACGGCCTCCCCCTGGGTACTGAAAGAGATGATCGTGTTCTCCAGCTCAAGTTCGGATTCGGCATCAGCGCAAACCCCGCCCACGTAGGTGGCTGAATTGCCCCAGAACGTGCAGTTGCGCGCAAGCACCCCGCAGAACTTAGAGACGTCCATACCGCCGCAGCGCATGGCGGAGTTACGTGCGAAGGTGCAGTGCGTGATCGTAGCCGTGCAGAACATTTCCCAGTGGATCCCGCCGGATGAATGGGTGGCCGTGTTGTTGAAGATCACGCAATCAGTGAGTGTGGGGGCGGATGCGCTGCGGAAGTAGATCCCGCCGCCGTGGGTTGCCGAGTTGCCGCTGAAGTCACAGTTGCTCAGCGTGGCGGCTGAGGAGCTACCCCAAAAGCCGCCACCGGCCCAATCCGCCAAATTGCCCGTGAAAGTACAGTGACTGATCGCGGGACTGGCCCCCCCCAAGCACATGATACCCCCACCGGTGTTGGCCGAGTTGCCCGAGAAGGTGCAGGCGGTAATGACCGGCGAGCTGTAGTCGATACAGAAGATCCCGCTGCCATGGTTTGTCGAAAGGATGCAAGCCGTGATAGTGGGTGAACTCGCATCCCGGCAGAGGATCCCTCCGGCGCTCGGAAACCCAGGGCTCTCCCAACCGTTGATGATCGTCACGCCCTCGAGCACCGCATCTGCGCCCTCGCCGGAGAGGAAATGAAATCCAGTGTGGGGCTCGCTCTCGCTAGCCTCACAGTCGATGATGCAACTCTCCGCGCTTGCGCTCTGCGAGCGCACAGTAAGCGCTTTGCCAATATAGTCGATGTCCCGGTTCCCGTCGCCGGTGAATGTTCCATTGGTGAGTTCGATGATGTCGTCATCCAATGCAGCATCGATGGCTGCCTGGATAGTGGGGAAGTCTCCGCTACCATCGGGGCGCACGATATAGGTGGTTGCTGATGCGGCTGCCGGCGCCGTGAGAATCAGGACCAGATATAGGAAGCAACGTTGCATGGGCACACCTCCCATCTATATGTGGTCACAGAATGCCTGGCTTGCCTTAGGCCCATCTTGACCACCCTA
>JAGMDA010000648.1 GCA_023128935.1 Candidatus Eiseniibacteriota bacterium
TCGGCCAGCGTCGCGCGGATCTCATCAGCAATGTGGATGATGTTCTCCCCGCTGCGCTTGGTCACCGAGAGCGTCACGGCATCCACTCCATTCAAGCGCGAGATCGTTTCGCGATCCTTGATGCCCAGTGACACCTCAGCCACATCACGCATGTAGACTGGAGTCAGCGCCCCAGGATTAAGCAAGATGCCGGGGATCACATCGATCGACTCGAACTCGCCCGGCACGCGCACCTGGTAATCGTAAGTCCCGAGCCCTAGCTCACCGCCGGGGATGGTAACGTTCTCCAGCCGCACGGCATCCATTACATCGATCAGGCCGAGATCGTAGTAGCGCAGGCGCTGGGGATCGACATCGATGCGCACCTCTTGCTCCACCCCGCCGTTCAGCTCGACGGCCAGGACGCCCTCGACGCGCTCGAGTTCCTCCTGTAGGTCCTCAGCAACCTTCTTCAGCCGCACGAGGTCATAGGGCGCAGAGAGCACGATCTGCATGATCGGCCAGTCGGTTGAACTGATCTCCTTGATCAGAAGGTCATCGCGCACATCCTGGGGCAGATCGGGCTTGGCCATCTCGACCGCGTCGCGGACTTTCTGGAGGGCATCGCTCATCTCGACATTAGTGTCGAACTCGAGCACCACATGGGACATGCCCTCGGCTGAGATGCTGGTCATCTCCTTGAGATCGGCGACACCCTTGAGCTGCTGCTCGAGCTTGCGCGTGACGAGACTCTCCATGTCCTCAGGACTGGTCCCGAAGTAGGGCGCGATGACGACCACAAAGGGAATCTCCACATCAGGCGACGCTTCGCGTGGCAGGATGATGTAGGAGTGGGCCCCCATGACGATCACGATGACCATCAGGGTAAAGACTGTGACCGCGCGATTGATGGCGATGTCGGTGATCTTCATCGTTGGACGCCACCACGGCTGGGTGAATCCTGCCAGGCTTCCGAAACGGTGTGGGCCTGGGTGACTACACTGGGATCGGCCGGCAGCGACCCGTCGGCTGCCACTGCCTTTTCCTGCACGAGAATGGCCGATCCGTCATGGATGTCGCGTTGGCCGCGCACAATGAGCAGATCCCCAAGCTCCAGGCCGCTCTCAACGACGACCATCAACCCCTGATCGGCGCCCAGACGCACAGGGCGCTGGCGGGCCACACTCCCGTCGGCGACGTATACCACTGGACCGCCGGCACGCAGGACAATCGCGTCGCGCGGGATCGTGATGGCGTCCTCGTGGCGGGCCTTCAGGATCCGCGCACGGCCGATGACCCCGGGGTGTAGCTTGAGATCTTTGTTCTCGATGCGCACCTCAACCTGGAACTTCCCAGTCAGCGGATCGGCCTCGAAGCCGACCCAGTGAACACGCCCCTCGGCAACGCCCGCCACACCGTCGAAAGCGACACTGGCCGGTTTGCCTTTGACAACATGGGCGATATCGCGTTCGGTGACGGTGCCCTTCAGCTTCAAGACATAGGGATCGATGATGCGCGCAACGGGCATTCCAGGTGTGACCAACTGGCCAGGTTCCACGAAACGATCTGTCACCATGCCGTCAAACGGCGCTTTTATGACTGCACGCTCATACCGGATCGCGGCCTGGCGCGCCGCGGCCTCAGCGGCCTTGAGTTGGGTTTCTGCCTGGAGCATCTCGATACGGCTCACCGAGTTCGATTCGAGCAACCGGCGCGTGCGATCCTCGTTGTATGCCTGCAGATCGCGCGACGCATTGGCCGAGTTCATCTGCGCTTCCAGCAGGCGGCGGTCCAGAACGATGAGCGCATTCCCCGCGCGCACCAGGCTGCCTTTGTCGTGGGGGATGGCATCGACCCGACCGCTTTCCTCAGCACTAACATCGGTGCCTCGCAGGGGATAGGCAGGACCCGAGATGGTTAGGTATTCCTCGAGATCGGTCGGGGAGATGTTGAGCACCCGCACGTTGCGTGGAACTTCGGCTGACTCTGCTGAGACCGCATCGGCGCTCTCGCCCTTCCCGCACCCGGCCAAGCCCAAGGTCAGGCACAGGCAGCCGACCAGGACTGCTGCCAAGCCAGACGCGAGGAACCCTCCAGCAGTCACCGCCTTGACATGATCGCGCATGTCTATCTCCTTCCTTCCGCTGATTTGCTGACCTCCGCCAGCGGAACCGTGGGATCGAAACCCAGGGCCCGCTTGAGTGAAGCGGTCAGCGTCAACACCTCATTGCGCGCTTGTATAAGGTTTCTACGGGCCAGGGATCTCTCGGTCTGGACATGGAGGACAGAGATGTAGTCGGCCTTGCCCAACTCGTAGCGCAGCGTCATCTGCCGCAGTGCATCCTCGGCCGCCGTCATATTGAGATGCGAGGCACTGAGGTTGGCGCGCGCCGCCTCCAGATCTCCAAGCAGCGAGAGCACCTCGAGTCGCGCTTGGCGCAGGACCTCTTCATATTCGTATCGCACCCGGCGGATGGAAGCTTCCGTTTCTTGAACCTTGCCCTTGGTCAGGAGTCCATCGAAGAGCGGCACCTTGAGGGTCAGACTGGCGCTCCAGGAGTCGTGACCCTTGTCGGTCAGCTCATCGAGATCCCTCGTGACGTAGCCATACGAGGCATCCGCCGAAAGGGAAGGCTGGTGAGCCGCCTTCTGGGCACCGCGGTTCTTGCGCAGCATTCCCACGAACAGATCCATCTGGCGAATGTCCGGCCGCTCGTGCACGCGTGCAGCGGCTCCCGCAGGATCGATGGAATCGGTCTCCACCGGAATCCCGCTGTACACCGCAAGCGGAGATAAGGTCTCGCGACCCATGAGTATATTCAGCCGCGCGCCTGTATCACGCAGCATCTGGGCTGCGCGGCGGCGCTGGGGCGTCAGGTTGGCCAGTGAGACGGCCGCCCGCAGCGTATCGAGCGTGGTCGAGAGCCCGAGTCCGAAGCGGCGCCGGGTGACATCCAGGAATTCCTTGCGAGCGGCCAGATCGGCATCCAGCGCAGCGACATATTCCCCGGCCTTGATCACCGAATAATAAGCCGTCATCACCGCCTCTGTGGTGCGATGCTCTGCCTCGGCCACCAGCAGCTCCTGGCGCTCAATCCCCAGGCCCGCAGCGCTAACCGCGTTGTAGATCAGACTGGGAGAGAGTTCCCAATGCGCATTCACGCTTGTGCGCCAGTAGGTCTGGGCTGGGATGTCCTCTGCTGCTGGTAGGAAGCTCATGTCACCGAACAGACTATCCAGGGCTGATGAACCATCCCCACCGAACCCATCGCCACCGAAGGTCTCATCGAAGGCAAAGCTTGGATCGCGGCTGCGCAGCCAGGTGCCGTTGAGATCGATCGTCGGCAATCCGGTCGAAAGCGCCTGAGTCATCAGTCCCTTCAACTCCCCGCGGCGCTCCCGCTCGGCTTGCAGCCCGGCGTTGGCAGCAAGCGCCTCGCGGATGCTTTCATCCAGATCGATCGGGGCTTGCGCTCCCTGGATCGCAACGACCGTGGCCGGGGCAGCGTGAGGTGGCGTGGCAGCCGGGGCAGCGTGAGGTGGCGTGGCAGCTGGGGTGCCGTGAGTTGGCGAGACAGCAGGAGCCGCGCCCATGGA
>JAGMDA010000649.1 GCA_023128935.1 Candidatus Eiseniibacteriota bacterium
GCTGTCCACCATGGCCGCCAACGACTCACTGCTCTTGGAAAGATAATCCACCATGCGGGCCGCGCCATAGATGGCGTCATCAAACCCCAAGTAGCCCTCTTCGAAGAACATATGGCCTGACATCTCACCCGCGAGAGGGATCTGGTCCTCCTTCATCTTCGCCTTTAGGAGCGAATGCCCGGTCTTCCACATGACCGGTTCCCCTCCGTGGGCCCGTATGTCCTCCTCAAGTCCCCGTGAACATTTGACGTCGAAGAGGATCTTTTTCCCAGGCAAGCGTCCAAGCAGCTCGCGCGCGTAGAGCGCAAGGGTCTGATCGCCATAGACCATCCGGCCCCGCTCGTCGATCAATCCAATGCGGTCGGCGTCCCCATCGAAGCCAATCCCCAGGTCGGCCCCCTCGGCAATCACCTTCTCCTGGAGGTCCTTGACGTATGCCGCCACCGTCGGATCAGGCAGATGGTTCGGGAAACGCCCATCCGGTTCGCAGTAGAGCCGCACAACCTCGTGTCCTAGATCCTCTAGAATATCCGGGCCCACCAAGCCACCGGTTCCGTTGCCAGCGTCGACGACGATCTTAAGCCCGCGGCCCTGGCCTTTGGAGCAGCGCTGCCGAACCATGGCGCGATAGCGCTGGAGGATCTCCAGCTCATCCCGCGACCCCTGCCCGCTCTCGAAGTCACCGCGGCGGATCTGTTCACGGATCTCCCGTATCTCCGCGCCCCAGATCGGAGCGGTGCCGCGGCACATCTTAAACCCGTTGTACTCGATCGGGTTATGGCTTCCGGTAATCATGATGCCACCGTCAGCACCCGTTTCCAGGATCGAGTAGTAGAGCACCGGCGAAGGCACAATCCCTACATCAATCACGTCCACTCCCGTCGAGAGCACCCCCGCAAGCATCTGGGCATGCAGTCTGGGCGAGCTCTCCCGCACGTCGCGCCCGAGGCAGATACGCTCCGCCCCCTCGCGTTTCAAGCGGCTGGCTATGGCGCGTCCCACAGAGATGGCGACTTCATCAGTTAGGTCCCTCTCGGCAATGCCGCGGATATCGTATTCCCGAAAGATAGTGTCGTTCATTATGGCGCGGACTCCTTTCTTCCCATGCGCAGCCAGGCTTCGATGAACTTATCCAGATCTCCATCCAAGACCGCCTGCACATTACCGGTTTCACAACCGCTGCGATGGTCTTTGACCATTGTATAAGGCTGTAGCACGTAGGATCGGATCTGCGAACCCCAGGCAATATCCTTCTTGCTCGATTCGAGCTGCTTCGCCTCCTTCATCTGCTCCTGCTTCTGCCGGTGACAGAGCCGGGCGTAGAGGACCTTCATTGACATCTCTCGATTGCGGTGCTGGGATCGCTCTGCCTGACACTGTACAACGATTCCAGTGGGCAGGTGGGTGATGCGCACAGCCGAATCCGTTTTGTTCACGTGCTGGCCCCCCGCTCCACTCGCCCGGTAGGTATCAATACGCAAATCCTCAGTGCGCACCTCGACCTCTCCCAGCTCTTCTACCTCTGGATAGACGAAGACCGAAGCAAAGGAGGTGTGCCGGCGCTGGTTGAAATCGAAGGGAGAAATGCGCACCAGTCGGTGCACGCCGACCTCAGAGCGCAGGTACCCGTAAGCAAGGGGACCGCGCACTTCGATCGTGGAGTCCTTGATGCCCGCTTCCTCTCCTTCCTGGAAGTCCAGCACGCGGGCCTCGAAGCCACTGCGATCCATCCACCGCAGATACATCCGGTGCAGCATGTAGGCCCAGTCCTGCGATTCGGTGCCCCCGGCACCGGAGTGGATTGAAAGGATCGCATTGCTGTGATCGCGCTCTCCATTCAAATAGGTCTGGAGTTCATAGCGCTCTAGCTCCCCACGCAGCGCCCTGAGAGCATCGGCCTGCTGCTGCTCAAAGTCCTCATCCTGCTCTGCGCGAGCCAGTTCGACAAGGTCGGTAAGATCACGGAGCTTCTGGCGCAGCGAGGCCCACCCGTCCACTTCGTTCTTTGCCGCTCGCAGCTGCGCCATAACGACAGAGGCCTTGGAGGGGTCGTCCCAAAACCCCGGGGCTGAGATGCCTTCCTCTAGTTCCCGCAGCTCCGCTTCCCGCCTATCCAGGTCAAAGGAACCCCCGCAGGTGAGTCAATTTCTCCTCGCACTCGCGCAGCATGTAATCGATCTCAGAAATCATCGCACCCTCATCAATCCCGTTCGCGCAAAAAGAGGCGCTCCCAGAGCCGGCGAGCGCCCTTCTCCAGTTCCTCAAAATCCCCATCATTGCGGATTATGAAATCGGCCTTTGCGCGCCGGGTCCCATCGGTCGTCTGCCGCACCATCCGTCGCTTTGCCTCGCCGGCATTCACGCCCCGGCGCTCAAGACGCGCCAGGCGCAAAGCCTCACCCGCCTCAACCGTAACCACCAGGTCACACCAGGATGGCACACCTACTTCCGCCAGTAGCGGGATCTCGACAAGCACGATACCAACGCCGCCCCTGCGCTTCAAGGCCCGCACCTTGCGCATCAGACTTCCCTGAACCCGGGGATGGAGCAGATCCTCCAACCACCGCAGTTCGCGGCGGTCTCCAAATACGCGCGCGGCCAGGCGCGTGCGATCCAATCTCCCGTCTGCCCGCAGAACGCCGGGGCCGCAGCGCGCATGGATGTCCCTGTAAACAACAGGGTTCCCGCTCAGCAAGCCGCGTACGATCCGATCGGCATCGACATGCACAACGCCGGGGAATCTTCTGAGTATCCGGCACAATGAGGTCTTGCCCGCCCCGATGCCGCCAGTGACCGCGACGGCCACGAAACCAGATGCGGGGCTAGCCGGCGGCGACCGGTGTGGCGCCTCCCCCCTCACGCATGGGCCTCATACCAGTTCTTGCCCCATCCCGTCCCCACGCGTAGCGGCACCTGAAGTGAGACCACCTGGGTCATTTCCGCCACCACCAGCTCTCGCACGGCTTCAACCTCTCGGTCGGGAATCTCAAAGATCAGCTCATCATGCACCTGAATTAAGAGGCGCACATCCGGGTGGCTGCGCTCCAGTTGCTCATGAAGGCGGACCATCGCCAGCTTAATCAGGTCTGCCGCGGAGCCTTGCACAGGCGTATTGACCGCCATGCGCTGCGCCGCCGCCCGGGCCTGATGGCCCCCGGATTGAAGATCCGGCAGATAGCGGCGCCGGCCCATAAGCGTCTTGGCGTACCCCCGCGAGCTAGCCTCCGACACACAACGATCTATGAAGCGCTTCACCCCTGGCAGCCGTGTGAAGTACTCTGTGATGAAACGGGATGCCTCTTTAGCCGCGATGCCCTGCTCCCGTGCAAGCCTTTGGGCACCCATTCCATACAACACGCCGAAATTGACCACTTTCGCCCGCGCGCGCATGGCCGGATCGACCATCTCTTCTTTGACACCGAAGACGCGGGCCGCCGTAGCGCGGTGTATGTCCGCGCCCTCCTTGAAGGCACTGATGAGGTATTCGTCCTCAGAGAGGTGCGCCAGGATGCGCAGCTCGATCTGAGAATAATCAGCCGCAAGCAGGGTCCTTCCCGGAGCAGCTTCAAATGCTTTGCGGATCTCCCGGCCCAGGGCAGAGCGGATCGGGATGTTCTGCAAATTAGGATTTGAGGAACTCAGCCGCCCCGTGGCCGTCACCGTCTGGTGGAAGGTGGCATGAATGCGCCCGGTCGCCGGGTTCACTAACTTGGGCAGCGTCTCAACATACGTGCTTTGCAGCTTGGTGAGTTGGCGGTAGTCAAGGATCTGGCCCGGTAGGGGATGCTCGGTGGCGAGTTCCTCCAACACCTCCTGGCTGGTTGAGTAGCCGGTCTTGGTGCGCCGCTTTGGCTTGAGCTTCAGGTGCTCAAAGAGGATCCGCTGGAGTTGCTTGGGCGAATTGATGTTGAAGTCCCCGCCCGCAAGGCGGTGGATCTCGCTCTCCTTGCGCACCAGCTCACTTGCCAGGCTCTCCCCCATCGCCTCCAACAAAGCCGTGTTGAGGGCAATCCCGGTCCTTTCCATCCCCGCCAAGATGGGCAGCAGCGGCATCTCCACATCCTGGAACAGGTCCCAGGCCTCCAACTCCCGCAGCCGCCCCTCCAGTTCTGGCAGCAGCCGCACAACAGCGTCGACATCTTCGCAGGCATAAGGCGCTACATGCTCGGGGGAGACCTCTGCCATCGAGATCTGATCTTTACCCCGCCCGATCAGCGCCTCGATGGGAACCATCCGGTGCCCCAGGAACTCCAAGGCCAATGCATCCAGGCCGTGGCGTGCGTCTGGATTGCCCAGATAGGAAGCAACCATCGTGTCACGCAGGGCACCGCCCACAGGAAAACCATGTTTATGGAGCACATGCAGATCAAACTTGAGGTTCTGGCCAGCCTTGGTGATGGCGGCATCGGAGAGCAGCGGGCCAAACCGCCGGCGAACTCCTTCAATCGGGAGGTTAGGGCCCTCATGATGCCCCAGAGGAATATACCAGGCCCTACCGGGCTCCCATGCAAAACTAAGGCCAACGAGCTCGCTTCTCAGCGGATCCAGGCTGGAGGTCTCCGTGTCGATCCCCAGAGCCGGCCCATCCTTGCCACCGTGGGGGAATGCGCGCAGGATTTTCTCCAGCGCTGCAGGGCTCTCAATGCGCTGATAGTGCTGTCCCCAGGAATCAGCCACCTGGATCTGGCTGCCCCGCATCGGATCCACTTGGGCTGCCGCGGCTCCAGCATCCTGCGATCGGCGCGCGGCGCTGGCTTGCCCGGGGCGTTCCAGGAGCGACCCCTGTACTCCAGCGTCCGCTACTCCCGCCGCGCTTTCGGTGAACAGCCTGGCTTTGACCTGCCGGAACTCCATCTCACTTAGAAAGTCCTTCAGCTGCGCGCGGCTCGAGGGATCGGGAACGCTGAGGTTGGCCAGGCGGCTCTCACACAGATCGGTGCGGAGGCGCACGAGTTCAAGGCTCAGGTGAGCGTTCTCCTGGCCGGCCTCCAACTTTTGGCGCGTTCCGGAAGGCGTTACCGATTCAAGCTGATTGTAGATCCTCTCGAGGCTGCCGTATGTTTGAAGCAGCCCGGCCGCCGTCTTGGGACCGATCCCTCGGACTCCAGGGATGTTGTCCGAGGCGTCACCTGTGAGCGCCAGAAAGTCCACAAACTGCTCGGGCCTGACCCCCCACTGCTCCTCAATCGCCTGTGCCCCAAGCCAGCGGGGGGGTTCCCGGCCCCGGGCGGGAACCAGCTGCCTGACGCGTGGGCCAATCAACTGCGCGAAATCCTTGTCGGCAGAGACAATCACCACTTCCCAGCCCGCTTCTATTCCCACCCCCGTCATCGAGCCGATCAGGTCATCTGCCTCCACGCCCTCGCGCATCATCATTGTCAGTCCCATCGCGTCGACGAGCCGGTGCACGAGCGGAATCTGTGACGCCAGCGCCGGAGGCATCGGAGGTCTGTTGGCCTTGTAGGCCTTGTAGCGTTCATGGCGGAAGGTTGGCCCCTTGGCATCAAAGGTCACCACCAGGTGGCAGGCGTTCTCTTCACGGATCAGGGCCAGTAGCGTGTTGAGAAACCCGAAGACCGCTCCGACATCCTGGCCGCGAGAGGTCGTGAGCGGCCGGCGGAGGAAGGCATAATAGGCGCGGTAGAGCAGTCCCGATCCATCAATGAGGAAAAGGCGTTCAGCGCTCTGCTCCCCACTCACTTCCTCTCCGGCTCCAGGTGGCTTCTTCTTCCCCCGCTTGCCGGTCATGCCCCATCCTCCCTGTATGGTCAGGGCCGCGCGCTTCTCCCCAACGCACTGCTCAGCTATTGCGAATCGTGTGAAGACTTTTCCTTGGCGTACAGACCCTCCCGCCGGATCAGATCCAGGACGCACCCGGCCACCATCCCGCCTACGTCTCCCTGGCGCACGCGCATCCTGAGTTCCCTTGAGGATATGTCCACCAGCGGGCCTTCGACAAAGGTCACGCTACTTCGCAACCAGCCGGGAACCAGGCCCGTCACGCCCGGGCGCCCGTAAACCGCGATGCGCACCAGCGAGAGGATCCGCTGCGGATCCTTCCAGTCAGGCAGATCAATCAGGCTGTCCTGCCCCAACAGCAACCAGAGTATATCTCCCCGGTAGAGAAGAAGAAGATCTGCCAGCATATCGACAGTGTAGGATGGCCCACCGCGGTTTTCTTCAAGAGCAAGCACTTGGAAGCGCGCCTCATCCGCGATTGCCAGACGAGTCATCTCCACGCGTGCGGCAAAGGGACTCAGATCCCGCTGGGGTTTGTGCGGGGGCCGGAAGGACGGGACAAAGAGCACGCGGTCGAGGCCCAGCACCATGGCGCACCGCTCGGCCAGAACCAGATGCCCCCGGTGCGGGGGGTCAAAGGTCCCACCCAAGATCCCAAGCTTCACGGCTCGTCCTCTCTATTGTGGAAGGCGATCCAATGACGTGCGTGCCATCCTGGCGATTTTCGCGCCATCCTCATATCGCTTCGGTGTATCCCCCAAATGGTCCAGGAGCCAGCTGTAGGCCTCCCGGGCTTCCGGCCAACGCCGCTCGCGCTCGTAGCTCTGGGCGATCCCCTGCGCGGCCTTGGCCGCTATAGGGGCCTCTAGCCACCGATCCAGCGACTTGTGGAAATAGCGGCGCGCGGCTTCCGGGCGGCCGAGGCGCATGTAGGTACGAGCATTCAGGTAGTCCTTCTTGGCAAGGTTCTCCAACACCTTGCGGATCGCATCTTCCGCCTCCCGCCGGTACTTGCCATCCGGGTAGCGCCGCTCATAGACTCGAAAAGCCCGCATTGCCTCCTCGGCTGGTTCAGGGTCCAGAGCCGGGGAGCGCATCTCCAGGAACCAGGATCGCCCGATTTCAAAAAAGGCATCCTCAGTGTAGCTACTCCTGGGAAACGCCTCGATCAACCGCTCGAAAGACTGCCTTGCCAA
Organism: Candidatus Eiseniibacteriota bacterium; assembly: GCA_023128935.1. GTDB lineage: Bacteria > Eisenbacteria > RBG-16-71-46 > CAIMUX01 > WJJG01 > DAOVQB01. Next base: position 6,936 of record JAGMDA010000649.1, read on the forward strand.
TAGTTGCTCTCGATTCGCCTGGTGCGCTTTGCCCAAGTAGAAGATCGCGTCATCTATGTACTGGCTGCCTGGGTGCTGGCGCTCGAAGGCTTCCAACAACTCGATGGCTTCCATGTGACGCCCGCGCTCATAGGCTTGCTTGCCCCGCAGGAAAACCCCTTGGGGCCCGGGACCGCGTACGGAACCATTGCCGCCTGCGCAGCCGGCTATGCAGATTGTCATGCAGAGCAGCACTTGCACAGCCGCCCTAGATGCCTGGCGGGAGGTCCGGCTCAGATGGTTCAAACGCATGTGCTTCCTCTTCCTGCGCCTACTTCTGATTCTGGTAGAAGAGGTAGACGAGCCCCGCTACGATTGCGCCAACGAACACCGGTTCAATGATTCTCTCCATCGACTTGTGCTCAGGCTCCGGGATTGCGAAAGGATACTCATTTCCCTCTAGGTATGACCGCATCTTGCCTGGGAACTCGTCGATCTGTACGCGGGCGCTTTGCGCAACGGCCTCGACGACCTGGCCCGGCTGGACCAGGCGTCTGGCGCTTACGCGCACACTTGCGAGGCGCCCATACTGGCGTGGTCCGATCAGCCATTTGCGCTTGCACCAGGGATATGAAACACCGAAATCAACCAGACGGAAGGCCAGTACCTCCCCGCACTCCGGCAGTTGCAGTTTGAAGGGTTGTGCAGGCGGCCTGCCGTCGCTGGGCGCACCCGCGCCCTGCGTTTCGCCGGCCCGCTGCTGAGGTCCCTGAAACCGACGAGCGGGCGGCTGCTCCTCACCTGTTTCTTGATCAAGCCCCTCAACTTCCT
>JAGMDA010000065.1 GCA_023128935.1 Candidatus Eiseniibacteriota bacterium
CATCCATCCGCGCGACGTACGGGGGGTGGTCGAGGAGTATCTCCGGGAAGCGGCGCGAGAGGGCTTGCGAGAGGTGCGCATTATCCATGGCAAGGGGATTGGGTTTCAGCGCGACGTCGTTGCCCGTGTACTAGAAGTGCACCCGCTCGTCGAGTCGTTCCACCAGGCATCGGCCGACCGGGGACACTGGGGCGCAACAGTTGCCTACTTGCGCCAAGCGCCCTCCTCTTGAAGAGGCATGCTTCAGTTGTGGTCCATCTTCTTGAAAAGGCATGCTTCAGTTGCGATCCATATTCCCAGAAGGTTCGAAGTTCTGCAGCGAGAGGTTCAGTAGCGTCTTCGAGTACTCATAGTTGTGCGCTCCGGAACTCCCGTCCTTCTCAACCAGCGTTGCGTTGCGCAGGGCCCATTCGTAGGAGTAGTAGAGCTTGTCCTCCTCGCTCGCTTGGGACAGTTCGGCCTTGAGCAACATGAGCAGATCGGCCACCTCATTCATTCGCAAGTCGATGCCGGAGGCCTCTGGGTGGCAGGCGGAACAGCTGGTCGGGTCCGCGGCGAAAGTGTGACTGCTGCCCTCTTCGCCTGACGTTGGGTAGTGGCAGGTTACGCATCCCCGCGGCACAATGTCCTGGTGGGGTGATGAAGGGATTGTCTGCTCGTAGCCATAACCTCCCTCGCCGGCGAGCATCTGGACCTGGGGCGAGTGGATATCTTCGGCCCATTCGATAGTGTCATCGGTGTGGCAGCCCTTACAGGTGTCGATGAGGAAATCACCGATGGCCAACTCACCGTGTTCATCCAGGATCTCTCCATCGGCATTGGCCAGGGGGCCATGGCAGGCCTCGCACTGAACGCCCTGCAGCCCTGGAACTGGGATTTCGTCAAACCCACCGTTGTGGATATCCCAACCGCGTTCGTCGATGTCGCCATAGCCAACCGTATGGCAAGCTGCGCATTTCCCCTGCGTTTCTGGCGATTCCCCTTGCCTGCCATATGCATTGGCGTGCGCCGAATGGACCCAAGCGTCGTAGTTGCTGCCATGGCCGTCCACCTGATGGCACTCCAGGCCGCAGTAGGCGGCACCGGTGTATGTCGGTGCATGCCGGGGTTTGTAGGGCGAGACAGTGATGGCCTTGGTGAAGGTGCTGCTGCCGTCGTCATTGAATGCAACCAGGGTCACGCTGGCCACAACAGGGCTGGCGGGAGCCTTCCAGCGGGCCCAATTCTGATCGGTTTCTAGGAAGCGCCCGTGGGTGGTGATCCACTGGAACTGCATGCCCGAACCGCGCCCTGTGGCCCAAAACTGCAGGGTATCCCCGACGGTGACTGTTTCTGGATAGAGCAGGATTCCCGAGATGTTCACGGGATTGGTGGGACAGATCGGGCAGTCATCATCCTCGGCGCATCCGCCGGCGAAGAGGGTCGTCAGGAGAATCATCAGGCCGAAGCCAAGCAGTGGCATGGACAAGTGTCGATGAATGGATGGGTGGGAACCTCCCAACTGGTGCAGCCCATCGGACATTCGGGCCTGTGCGGTCTCCCCGGCTGACCCTGTCATCTTCCATTGCATCATCGCCGAACTCCCGGTATTGATGGGCTCCGGATATCACCGCTGGCCTCGCGCCAGCGAGACCCACAGACTCATTGCTATCATCCGCATGGCGGTATGACAAGACGATTGTGGAGGCGCTTGCCGGGCGAACTGCGGTGTTCCAAGCCAAGTCGCTCCGGAAAGGTGCCTGCTGCCCGGAGCTGTGGCTACCCCTTTGGAGTGCATACATCTCCCGGTGCGTGCAGTTCCGATATCGTCCGTGGGAGAGAGATGGGTGAGTGACGCGAAGGGCATGGGGCGTGAGGCGAAGGGCATGGGGCGTGATCCAGAGGGCTTCGAGCCGGTCGATCACACGGCGGACTTGGGGTTGAGGGTTTGGGCAGAGGGCCTCGAGGGGCTCTTCCGGCAAGCCGCGCTGGGCTTGAGCCAACTCCTGACTGACCCCGCACGCATTCGGGTTGCCCGGCGACTGCCGATCGAAGTTACCGGGGCGGACCTCGAGGAACTCCTTGTCTCCTGGCTCAATGAGATCCTCTATCGAGCCGAGTCCGAAGGGATGCTCTTTGCCGAATTCCAAGATCTCCGCATCGAAGAGACTGCAGGGGGCTACTCACTGGCCGCAGTTGCCCTCGGCGAGCCCAGGGACGAATCGCGCCACCCGCTCGGGGCCGCGGTAAAGGCCGCCACCTACCACGGCCTTGAGATCGAGTCCCGCTCAGAAAGCGGATACGACCTCACGATCATCTTGGATACCTGAGTGCTCCGATCCACAAATACGGTGGCATTTGGCCAGCCCTTCGTGGCCGAGAAACTCCACGAGCGGGTGCCGGCTATTCTGAGGTCTGCTATTCTGAGGCCCACGTTGCGAGCGCTCCCTATGGTGCTGGACAGGATCGCTCCCTGAGGGTATCCGTCAGGAGCGATCCTAGGAGAGTACGATATGAAGGATCATGGTAGAGGTTCTGATGCGAAGATGATGGCCAAGAGAACAGAGAAGACCAGCCCCCGCCTTCGGAAGATCCATTCCTACCTCTGGGAGATCGAACGGTCGGGCGGCATGCGCGTACCGGGCCGCATCTTCATCAGCGAGTCAATGATCGATCGGGTTTGCTCTGATGGCGGACTGGATCAGGTCGTCAATGTGGCTCATTTGCCGGGGATTGTCGGCTACTCGTTTGCCATGCCCGACATCCACTGGGGCTATGGCTTTCCGATTGGCGGCGTGGCCGCCACCGATCCCGCGCAGGGGGGAGTGGTCTCCCCTGGCGGTGTGGGCTACGACATCAACTGCGGTGTGCGCGTGGCCACGACGCATCTGGAACGCGCAGACGTTGAGCGCAAGCTGGAAGCCCTGGTCACATCCCTCTTCCGCCACATCCCGACTGGCTTGGGATCCTCAGGGGCGATCCGGAAGGTATCCAGCAAGGAGCTGGATCGCGTGATGGTCATCGGCGCCCGCTGGGCGGTCGAACAGGGCTATGGATCTAAAGGCGATCTGGCTCATACCGAAGAGGAGGGGTGCCTGGGGGGCGCGGATCCCTCTGCCGTCGGCCAACGGGCTCGATCGCGCGGCTGCGAGCAACTGGGCACCTTGGGTTCAGGAAACCATTTTGTAGAGATCGATGTCGTCGAGGAGATCTATCACAAGGAAGCGGCGCGGGAGTTCGGGCTCCGCCCGGGACAGATTGCTCTCCAGATCCACACCGGCTCGCGGGGGTTCGGGCACCAGGTCTGCGATGACTACCTGAAGGTCATGGCGCGCGCGGTGCGCAAGTTCAACCTTCAGCTGCCCGACCGCCAGCTGGCCTGTGCGCCTGTTGAATCGGCAGAGGGAGGCGCCTACTTGGCGGCCATGGCCTGTGCCGCGAACTTCGCCTGGGCGAACCGCCAAACCATCATGGCCCTGGCCGAGCGGGCCATGCTCGAGTGTCTTGGCATGACTCCGCGCGACTTGGGGCTCACGCTTCTGTACGATGTCTGCCACAATATCGCCAAGCTTGAGGACCACGAGGTCGGCAGGGAGGTGCGCAGACTCTGTGTGCATCGCAAGGGAGCGACCCGGGCCTACCCGCCGCGGGGGGTGAAGAACCCATGGCGCACGGGGCAACCGGTGCTCATCCCGGGCGACATGGGCACGGAGTCCTATATCTGCGTGGGCCAGGAGAAGTCGCTTCGGGAGACCTGGGGCAGCACGTGCCACGGCGCCGGCCGCATGATGAGCCGCAAGGGGGCCATCCGCAAGGCCAGGGGCCGCAATATCAAGCAGGAGCTGCGCCGGCTCGGCATCACCGTCCGCTACGAGGGGCGCACCACCCTGGCCGAGGAGATGCCCGAGGCCTACAAGGACGTGGACGAGGTCGTGCGGACCTGCCACGGGGCCGGCATCTCGAAGATGGTGGCGCGGCTGAAGCCCGTGGGGGTGATGAAGGGGTAGAGCGCATTTCATAACCCTCGCTGGCCTGGCTGTCCGCTAGAGAGGCGGCCATGAAATGCGCCTGCTGGAGCCTGGCGGCTTGTGGTGCTGTAGGCTCGTGCCGTCTTATGTTACATCTCAGCTTTTGCACAGGGGTGCGGCCTGTGCGCGCGGGCCGGTCCGGATGGTGGCTGGATCGTGGCGAGCCCGACCGGAACTGCCGGCGGCTACGGCGCCTCGGGCTCCCGACGCGTCCCTCTTCGCTACCTGCGCGCGCTCGATGCGGTGGACCTGCTGCCCAACTTCCTGCTGGAGTACCTGCACCCCGACGAGGAGAGCAATGCCATCATCGTCACCGGCCCGGAGTTCCTGCTCGATCGCGTGGAGGAAGATCTTGCGAAGCTCGACATCCCGGCGCCCCAGATCTCCGTGGAAGTGGTCGCCGTCGAGTACTCCAGTGGCGAGGACATGTCTCGCGCTCTGAAGCTGGAGCGCTTCGTGGACGACTTCGCCGCCGGCCTCGACTCCCTAAGCGGCGGACTCGGTTTCCTCTGGCTCAAGAGCTTGCCCGACGGCTGGGACCTCCTGCTGAACAGCCTGGAGGTGCAAACCTCCACCCGGCTTCGATCCCGTTTCCGCGCCCGCGTGCTCAACAGTCATCAGGCCGTTATCGGAGCCGGCCAGCAGCGCTTCGTCATCCTCGAACGCGCCCGCGGACAGTTTCTCGAGGCCAGCCTCGAACCGATCTGGACAAACAGCTTCATCTCCGTCCAGCCTCTCGTCGGAGACGGCGACGATGTGGTCTTGAGCCTTGGGGTCGTAATACGCAGCCTCCGGGGCACTGATGCCAAGAGCGGCCTGCCGATCGTCTCCCTGCGCAGAGCCAATGGGACAATCCGCGTCCGCGACGGCGAGACCGTCGTGCTCGCGGGCCTGCGCGTGGAGGAGGAAGATCGGCGGGACCGCGCCCTTCCGGGGCTCGGCGCTCTTCCGATCGTGGGCGGCCTCTTCCGAGCCCCCGAACGCTCTCGCACCGAGACTCGACTTGCCTTCTTCCTGACTCCACACATTATCCGCAGCTCCCTTGCCGAAAGAGGAGAAGCCAGCCATGCCCAAACACTCTGACCGCGTCCGTTCTCCGTTGGACAGAAGCTTGCTCCTGTCACACAAGAGCACTCTGGCAGGACCAAGGTCCCTTCGGCAGGTCCGCCGGAGGCGGGCAAGCTCAGGACAGGCCTGCCCAACGGGCGCTCGAGCTTACTCATATCTGAAGGGTAAGATGTTTGGAGGCTTCCCTCAGCTGCTGTGTCTTTTTGCTGCACTGGTATTGCTCCTGGCCTGGGCCGCGCATCCCGCCCTCGCCCGGGTCTACTGCAACATCACCGACATCGAGGTCAAGCAGCTGCGCAACGGGGTGCAGATCACCGTGAAGGCTGACGGGATCCTGAGTTACCCCCACAGCGAC
>JAGMDA010000650.1 GCA_023128935.1 Candidatus Eiseniibacteriota bacterium
CTTCTCGCAGACGACGGGAGTAACGCCCTTATTGAGCATGTCGATAAAAGTCTGAGCGATCTCGAGGCGACAGCCCGAATTCCCGTTGGCGAGCACATTGACGCGCAGCACCATCGCGCCTCGGACATGCTCGATCGGGCAGGGCTTGCCGATTCCGGCTGCGTGATTGTAGATGAGGTAGCGCTGGAAGTCCTCGACCTGATTGTCGTCGAGCACCACTTCGGAGAACTCACCGATACCGGTGTTCACTCCGTACATGATCTCGCCGGCTTCGATGCGCTCTTCGATGAAATCGCGGCACTTCTTGATGCGGGATACGGCATCAGGATGGAGTTCAACCCTGTCGCCGCGGCGGGCAACAGCTACGACGTCATCGACGGTGAGACCTTTGCCAGTGATGGAAATCGCCATCTGAAACCTCCGATTGTCATTCTCCCAGCCGGGCGCAGGATTTGAGCAAACGCCCGAGCAAGCTTCGGGTCAATCGCTCCCACCCACCCCGCTGCAATCGGGGGTTCCGATCCGCGTGCCATGGATTATGTAGGGGGCCCCTGCTGATTTCAAGCCAATCTCGGCTGGTCGGCCAACAGGCCTTGACCATGGCCCCTCGGACGCGCACGATTTCGGTCAGGCCAATTGGCGGAACTACAGGATGCGCCGATCGATGCAAAGAGCCGGGCAAGGCCAGCGTGGCCAGCTCCCGAGATCCTGGAGGCCAGACAGGAACGGTGCACTGCTTGGTGCGGCGATCTTCCTGCTCGCTCTCACCCTCCGCGTGATCTATGTCCTCCAGTCCCGCGCGAATCCGCAGTTCTTCATCCCGCTCATGGACGGCGGGTATCACGATGAATGGGCCTGGCAGCTGGCCACCGGGTCGTGGGAGCCCAGCGGGCCGTTCTTCCGCGCACCGCTCTATCCGTTCTTCCTGGGGGCCATCTATGCCGTCTGCGGGCACGACTATCTGCTGGCGCGTCTGCTTCAGGCCGTCGTGGGATCAGGGAGTTGTGTGCTGGTCTTCCTGATTGGAAGCCGGCTCTTCTCGCGCGCCAGCGGAGTTCTGGCCGGGGTGGGGGCGGCTGTCTACTGGATCCTGATCTACTACGACAACGAGCTATTGATCCCTGTGCTCTTCGTCTTCCTGGTGCTGGCCTTCTTCTACGCGCTGATTTCCGCGCTCGATATGGGCGGATCAACCGCCGCAGCTACTCCGCGTCGTCCTGATCGTCACACGATCCTCTCGGCGGCTTCCGGTGCCTTATACGGCCTGGCTGCAATTGCGCGACCCAACATACTCATCTTGCTACCGGCCCTGGCGTGGGCCTTCCACCGCGCCGTGAAAAGGGGCTTCCCTAAGCGTGCGGTTGTCACTTTCACGCTCATCGCGCTCGTTCCGATCGCGGCAGTCACCGCCTACAACGCGCTTGCAGGTGGAGATCTCGTTCTCATTGCATCCCAGGGGGGCGTCAACTTCTACATTGGGAACAATGAGCAGTCCGATGGTTGTACAGCAATCGTGCCCGGCACGCGCGGTGATTGGTGGGGTGGGCGTTTCGATACAATCAAGATCGCCGAACGTTCCGCCGGGCGGGCACTCAAGGACTCAGAGGTTTCGTCATACTGGTTCCGCAAGGCAATCCAGTTCATCGTCACTCATCCGTTTCAATGGTTGAGCCTGACGGCGCGGAAGCTGGCACTCTTCTGGTCATCGGCCGAGATTGGCAATAACTCCTCTGTGTATCATCAGCGCGCATACGCGTCCATCATGCGCCATCCGTTGCCGGGGTTCGGTCTGGTCGGTCCACTGGGCCTGGTAGGCATCTGGCTTGCGCTGCGGCGGCGGAGGGAGGTTGCCATGCTGCCTTTTCTGTTCGTGGCGCTGTACATGGCCGGCGTGATCGCATTCTTTGTCTGCGCGCGCTACCGCGTCCCGATCATTCCCTTCCTCCTCATCTTTGCATCCTTTGCCGTGACCGAAGTGGTGGCGATGTGGAGGAAGCGGGAGCGTGCTGGGCTCTTGTGGATCGTTGCTGGTTTTGGCCTGGCGCTTCTGGCGGTCAACGTACAGGCCATGTCCCATAGGGAGAATATCGCCCAGGCGAGATTCCATGACGGCATCGCATGGGCCAAGGCCGGGAATGTAGCGGAGGCGGAGAATGCGTTGCGCGATGCGCTGCGCCTGGATCCCAATCTGGCCGTGGCGAGAACAAATCTCGCCAATCTGCTCTCCGGGCGCGGCGATGCGGATGAGGCCAGAGGTGCCTACGAGCGCGCGATCGCTGCGGACCCCCGCAATGCAATGACCTGGACCAATTTGGCCAGTCTCTACTTGGAAGCGGGCCACCTGACAGCCGCCGATTCGATTGTGACGCGCGCGCTGGAGATCGATCCAGATTTCTCAGATGCGTTGCGCGTGTTGGGCGTCATCCGGGAAGAGAAAGGGGATCTGGCCGGTGCACGCCAAGCCTACCTGCGAGCTCTCAGATTCACCCGGGAACCTCACAGGCTAGAGAACAACTTGGGATTGGTGGCGATGAAGGAGGGAGACGCCGTCGCCGCAGAAAGGCACTTGCGTCGCGCAGTGGAATTGAAGCCCTCCTACGTCCTTGCGTGGAACAACCTGGCGATGCTGCTTGTCAAAGCCGATCGACTGGCCGAGGCTGTCGAGCCGCTCGAACAGGCCGCGGCGCTCCAGCCCAATTCCTCCGCGGCATGGTCGAATCTGGCCGAAGTGCTGAAGCACGTGGG
>JAGMDA010000651.1 GCA_023128935.1 Candidatus Eiseniibacteriota bacterium
CCTTCTGGATGAGGTGCTGTTTTGATAGTATCTGCAGGGGGCGGGCTCACATAAGCGGGTGTAGTTATAGTCTGCCGTAGGCAAGCTTTGGCTTGGGCTAGTCAATACGATAACAATCGCAGAACTCACACAGACATTAAACCACTACAGCGGAAAGGAGGTGCGAGTATGAATAGGATTTTACGCAAACTAACGAGAGCAACAATTTCAGGAGGAAGATATGTCGGACGAATCGATCCTGTTATCCTCGCTCGAAACCTTCTACAACGAAGGGTTGATTACAGATGTACTCGATATAGTCAAAAGGGGCAAGGAAGCGACAGTCTACTGCTGCCAGGCTCATCCCTCGACCGGAACGAAATTCCTTGCTGCCAAAATCTACCGTCCCCGCCAGTTCCGCAGCTTCAAGAACGATGCGGTCTATCAGGAGGGGCGGGTGATACTCGATAAACGGCTGCGCCGTGCAGTCAAGAAGAAGACACGGAAAGGACGGGCGGTGCAATTCACCTCCTGGGTCGAACACGAGTTTCAGACGCTCAATCTGCTCCACGCCGCCGGTGCCGACGTTCCCAGACCTATTGCTCAATCTGGCAGCGCCATCCTTATGGAATACGTGGGAGATTACCAGTTGCCTGCCCCGATGCTCAAGAACGTATCGCTTGAGCCTGATGAGGCACACCCCCTCTTTGATCTTCTCATGGGCAATGTGGAGCTGTGGCTTGCGTGTAATATCGTGCATGCCGACCTCTCCGCATTCAACATTCTGTACTGGAAAGGCGACTTGAAGATCATTGATTTCCCCCAAGCCGTCGATCCGCGGCTCAATCCAAGTGCATTCCCCCTTCTCTCGCGCGATATTGATAATCTGTGCCGGTATTTTGCGCGATACGGTGTGCACGCCAACCCCTCCGGGCTTGCCGGAGAACTCTGGACACAGTTCTTGCGAGCGGAACTGTAAGGAGACACACCTATGTCAAATGTGATGTTTGAGCAAGCACTATCCGTGGGAGAAGAACTCCTTGGTCGTCGCCCTGACTGCATAGAGCCGTTTCATCCGGCTGTCGGCGGTGACGATTCGTATAGCTTCCGCCTCTGGGCAGACGGAGACGAAATGTTGTTAAAAATCAAGAAGCAGCCCGGCAGTCCGATCGGCGTGTACTTTCATGGCCGGATTAAGGAGGCAGGAGTGCCAGTTCCCGAACTGATCGCCTTTGACTCCAATGCTGGCCCCAGCGGAGAGGCGTGTGCCATCTGGGAATGGATTGAGGGTAAGCCTGCTGAGTGGGAGGATACCGAGCCGTGTCCCTATGACGAAGCGGAGTTCGGTGAACTGCTTCGGCGTATCCACGACCTGCGATTCGACGGCCCCTTCGGTCTCCTCGGCGATGACCCGTCAGCGCGATCGTTCGCATCGCATCCTGATCTCGGGCCTGTCAGCGAATCCTGGCCTGGATTTTTCCACTGTGACCGCGCCGCACAGCGCTACTTTGACAAGGGATACCTCGATCGGCGCGAAGCAGACATCCTTTCATCTCTACCTGATCGTCTAAGCGATGAACTGGGACAGGCCGAGCCGTGCCTCTTGCACATGGGTGACATCATGCACAACGGCAACATGATCTTTGATCCTGGAAGCGGTCTTATCCTCGCGGTGGTGGACTATGTCGAATCCATGGCCGGCGATCCTCGCTGGGAGCTTGCGTGGGTAGACTACTATTTCACTGATCTTCCGTTCGGCCAGGCGCCTTTTGATATGGCTCGCTTCCGTGGTGGGTATGGCAGGGATCATGATCCCAAGGATCCACTTGGTAGATTCTATCTCGCAGGGATACTGCTGTTTGAGAAGCTGCTTTTCTTCGATCCGGCCTCTCCGCGGGGCCGCTGGGCGATTGACACGGTCAAGAGCATACTGGACACCTTCGATGGCGTCTGATTGGGGAGATACGGCCATAGGTACATGATTACGTTGGAACCTTACCAAGAATTGCTGGACAAGAAGAGTGATGTGACACTCGACAGTAATACAGATAGATAACAAAAAATCAAAGGAGAGTGAAATGAGCATAAGCAAGAGTGCGAAAGAGAGTGGCTGGATCTCCTATCCAGCAGAGGATTGGAATGAGGAGCATCCCGCAACGCTTCCGATAGAGAAGCTTCGATTCTGGGTATAT
>JAGMDA010000652.1 GCA_023128935.1 Candidatus Eiseniibacteriota bacterium
GCGGCGGCTCGCTGATCGGAGGCTCCTTGAGATGGCTCTCGATCGCAATCGCCGCCAGGGCGCCCAGGTGCAGGCCGAACGCCACGCCGAGGGTCGCCGGCCGCCAGAGGGGCCGCGCGTCGCGGCGCGATTCAATCAGGTTCTCGAACAAGCGCTTGCCTCCCCAGGCGCCTAGGGTGCCTCGAAGCGCTTCAGGCGCCTAGGGCGCCTCGCTGCTCATCCGGGCGGAATCCTGCGCCGTCTATCCCCATCTCCCCTGTGGGTCGGCAGTTTTGACTCTCTTCCCAATTGTCATTCGGGATGGGCGGTGCCCATTTCCGGTGTCACCACGGGTGAGGGGGGCCGGTCAAGCAAAGCCCCTAGGATGCCGAATATCATTGATAGGGAGGAATTCCATGCCCGGCATGACAACCCTGGTGGATCCGGGCAGGGCCAGGTATGGCCGGTGCACTGTCCGTGATGGAGGAGCATGGATGAAACGGGAGTGGTTGCGGCAAGCCTGCCGATGCGCAGCCAGAGCGCTGCTGCTGGCGCTGCTGTGCCTGGCGCCGGAGCTGTGTCCCGCGATCGCACCCGCCTTTGCCTCCACCGTCCATCTGTACTACGAGGATGCCTTCGACGATGTGCAGGCGACACAGGAGACCGAGACAGAGATAAAGGCGGCGTTCCTGCTGAGGTTCCCTGACTTCATCAGCTGGCGGAGGTCCCCGGGCGACACGCTGCACATCGGCGTGACCGGCGATGACGAACTGCTGGGCATGCTGTTGCGTCTGGCCGAGCGGGAGAGTCAGCCCGGGCTCGGCGCGCCCTATGTCATCGCGGTCACCCGAGTCACCGGCCCGGCCGCGGCGCAGCGTTGCGAGATCCTGGTCTTGGGCGACGCCGTGGTCCCGGATTTCCTCCCGCCCCTAATGGAGGTGCACAAGGCCGGGATCTTGACCGTGGGTGTCTGGGATGAACCCCGGGGCGGCGCCATTATCCGTCTCTTCCGCGACGGCAATCGCGTGCGTTTCGATATCAGCCAGACGCTGGCGAAGGAGGCCGGGCTGAGGATTAGCTCCAAGCTGCTGAACCTCGCGCGTGAGCGGTCCAGCCGCGTGGTCCGTGACATAATTGAACCAGCTAGAGGATAAGCTTCATTCATGTGGATCCCGCACGCCACACCGCACCTCTCGTTGCGCAAGAAGCTGATCGGCTTCACGCTATTGGCCACGACGGTCGTCATCCTGGGCCTGGGCCTTTTCTTCATCCATCGCGAGAACCGCATGGTGCGCAGAAGCGGCGTGCAGCTCGCGGAGCAGGCCACCGACCTCATGGCCTTGAGTACCGCCCCGGCGGTCCTCTTCGCGGACCGCGAGGCGGTTCGCGAGGCACTCACCTCGCTGCGCGCGGTGCCCGATATTGAACAGGCATGGGTCTGCAACAGCCAGGGGCATCTGATGGCCCACTTCGATCGGCGCCTGCCGCCGGCCGCGGTGGACAGCGCGGGCGTCCTGCAGATCGACACCTCGCGCCTGATGGTGGTCGAGCGGCCGATCGAGCACCGGGGTCGGGCGATCGGATCGCTCTTCGTCGCCTTCGACACGGCCCCGCTCGTCGGCCAGGCAAACCAGAACGTTGCGCTCGTCGCCGCGGTCACCCTGGCCGCGATGCTGTTGTCGGGCCTGGTGTCGCGTGCCCTCTTTCAAACCGTGGCGCGCCGGTTGCATCGGCTGGCCGAGGGTGCCCACAGCCTCGCTGCCGGAGAGCTCGACACGCGCATCCCGGATTCGGGCCGCGATGAAATCGGCCTGCTGGCAGAAAGCTTCAACACCATGGTTGCCTCGATCCAGGCCGCCAACAAGCGCCTGCGGCGCTCCCAGGCGCAGGTGCAGCATTACGCCGATGACCTGGAGAAGATGGTCGAGGACCGCACGCGTGAGTTGCGCGCCGCGAAGGAGGCGGCCGAGACTGCGAGCATAGTAAAATCCGAGTTCTTGGCAAACGTCTCGCATGAAATCCGCACACCGCTCAACGGCATCATCGGTCTGGCGGATGTGCTCGCCGTCTCAGATGTGTCCCAGGAGCAGCTGGCCTGGATCGGCAACATCCTGCAGTGCGGGGAGAACCTGCTCGCCCTGATCAACGACGTGCTCGACTTCTCCAAGATCGAGTCGGGCAAGCTGGATCTGCAGGAGCGCCCTTTCCAGCCGAAGCGGACGGCCGCGCGCGCCATTGCCACGGTCAAGCCCACGGCCGATTACCAGGGTCTCTACTTGGAGCTCGAGGTGATCGGCGACCCAATGCTGACATTGATGGCCGACGAGCGCCGCCTCTTCCAGGTGCTGCTCAATCTCGTGGCGAACGCGGTAAAGTTCACCGAGCGGGGCGGCGTCCGCGTGGTGGCCAGGCTCACCCCGGACGCAGCGCACCACAGTTGCCATACGCGCTTCGAGGTGACTGACACCGGCATCGGCATAGCGCCGGAGAAACTCGAGATGATCTTCGAAAGCTTCACCCAGGTCGACGGTTCGTCGGCCCGCCGCTATGGGGGCACCGGGCTCGGACTGGCGATCGCGCGCCGGCTTACCCTGATGATGGGCGGGAATCTCACTGTCAGGAGCACTCTCGGGCAAGGCTCTACCTTCACGGTCGACGTGACGCTACCGCTGGCTGAGAATGAGGCCGGGGAAGAGGCCGCGTAGCCGGCGGATCGTATCTTGATTGCCGTGGGAGACGGATTCCCTTGCCGTCAGCATCTGGCTGTTGCCGTATCCTTTCAGCAATCCTCTCGGCCACGCTCCGCCAGGCCCTGACCAGGAACTAGCGGAACAGCGCTTTTATGGAACCCCAGGTCGAGTCAACAGTGTCCGTAGGCTCCCGGACGGCCCGC
>JAGMDA010000653.1 GCA_023128935.1 Candidatus Eiseniibacteriota bacterium
GATGCTCGCACAGGCTATAGAAGTCGATATCCTTGACGATCACCATCTGGTCATACGGCTCTTCAAAGATGGCGCCGTTCAGAATATCCTCCAGACGCTGCCGTGAGCCCTGCGTTAGGAACCTGAGTGCATCGGCCACCCGTGCGGGTGTCCTCTCCAGTCCCGGTCGGCGTGGGTCCTCGCCCAGTGCGCGCAACAGATCCTCAATAATCGTCCGGATCCCCTCCATCGATTTACTCCTCGGTCGGTGTTTCTGGATGTCGGCTTGAATCGGATCTTAGGGCTCGCGCGAGCCCTTACTCGTCGCCGCGCCCCTTGCGCCTGCGCTCGCCGTCCAGCTCCAACTCGGCGCTTACACGGGCGAGCACGGTGCTGATGGCCTCCTTCAGCGATCCTTGTATAGTCACGCCCGAAGCCGTCGGACGTCCCCCACCGCCAAGTCTTTCGGCCAAGAGGCCTACGTCCGGTTCTCCTTTGGAGCGGAACGTGACCTTAACTTCCGTGCTCAGAATCTCGCGGAAAACCACTGCCAGTTCAACACCCCGGATGGTCATGAGGTTGTCGATGATGCCATCGGCATCGACCGTCGTGGTGCCCGTTCGGGCAAACATGTCGCGCGTGACATACGTCCAGGCCATCCTCCCCTTCGGGTCGCTGACGACACGGCTGAGCGCGGCGGTGAGCAACTCCACTCGGGAAAAGGACTCATTCTCAAAAAGGCGCGCCGCCGTTTCGGTGTGACTGGCACCCCGCCGGATCAGCTCACAGGCGATCAGGAGGGTCTCATCGCGTGTATTCCTGAATCGGAAGCCGCCCGTATCGAACAGAATCGAGGCATAGAGCGCCGAAGCCATGGGTGTATCGATCTTGGCACCTGTGGCCAGGAAGTAGCGGTAGAGGACTGCGCCGGTCGCACTGGCATCCGTATCAATCAGAGCCAACTCGTCGATGGGAGTAGCGCTGTGGTGATGGTCAAAGCAGATCTTGAGAACCGACGACTGCTGGAGGACATCCCCAAGGCGGCCCATATAGTCCCAGTTACTCACGTCGAGTATTATGATCAGGTCATGTTCGGGGATCTGCTGGTGGCCCACACACCACGCCTCCCTAGGGATCCCGGAGAGATCGATAAGGAACTGATAGATCTCCTGAACCTCCGTTGGATTGCAGACGCACACCGCCTTGCCCAACCCGGAAAGATGCCGAGCCATGGCCGACTCGGAACCGACTGAATCAGCTTCAGGGAAGATATGGGAGACCAGCAGGATCTGCTGCGCAGCAGCAATCCGCTCCCGCGCCCGTTCGCAGAACTCAATCAGACCTTTCGGCATGCTCGCATTGTGCATGGCGCAGATTATTCCCGGTCCGGCGCGGGCTATTGTAGAAGAGACAGCAAGCTGGTATCGATGTCGCGCTGCATCAGCGGACGAGCTGCTTCTTCCAGCTCCTGGATGCAGGCACGCATCTCCGCGAAGTCTGCGCCTTCCATGACCTCTTCGAGTTCCCGGGATTTCTTGTCGATGAGCTGTCTCTCGTCGCGCGTCATCACTCCTACGCTCCTGCGGGCAAGCTCCCGGAGCGTGTCCAGGACAAACCTGCTGCGCTGGCGTAGCTCAAGATACAGCTCCTCCTGAAATCCGCTTTCCTTTGCTGCGGGCAAGGACTCCAGCATTGCCTCCACAACGGAAGAGGCCAATCCCCGGGCAGGCCGCACGTCCAGACCAAGGGGCTTTGACCGTGTGGTCTCGTTCGCACTGATCTCAAGGATGCCATCCTCATCCGGCTCGAAGGATACCTCTAGTGCTGGAATACCGGCTTTCATCGGCGGGATCTGGGAAAGCTCGATGCGTGCCAGTGGCGCCCACTTCAGCCCCTCATTTCCGAAGAGCTGAACCGCAACCTGGGTCTGCCTTTCAAGATAGGTGGTATAAATGTCCCGCTTGCCCGCAGGCAGCGCGATACCGCGCTCCAGGATGGCACTCACCGAACCACCGGCGCCTTCAAGACCCAACCCGCAGGGAAGCGCATCGAGAACCAGGAGATCGGAACCATCGCGGTTCAGGATACGCGCTCGCATGCAAGCCCCAAGAACAGCGGCTTCCTCTGCATTGAACCCCTCAGCCACACTTCTCCCGAGGAATCCCGACAGGTGAGTGGAGAGGTCTGCGATGCGCGTCATGCCGCCCGCCAGGACCAGCGTATCGATATCTCCCTTGAGCATTCCGGCGTCGCTAAGGAGGCGATCGCAAAGCTGCTCGGCCTCGGCCACAAGCGGAGCAAGCCAGGACTTGAGATCCTCTGCCGTGTATGTATGACGGACCACTCCAGCCCCACCTGCCAACTGGACGCTGATCTCAGCCTTTCCGCGTTCGGCAAGCACCCGCTTCGCAGACTCCGCGACGCCAAGCAGGTGACGGGCCACGTGCGCTTCGTGCTGCAGCGTGCCAACCTGATCGCGGATCCGCGACATGAAGTCCCGGGCGATCTGGAGATCGATGAGATCCCCACCGGCGCTCTTGGTCCCCGCGGTGGCAATGACCTTTACGAGATCAGTCTTCAGCTCGAGGATTGAGGCGCTCAAGTAGCCGGCGCCCCAGCAGCAGACCGCGATGCGTCCGCGACCGCCACTGGCCACCCACGCGAGGGCGGTAGCCGTTGGTTCATCAATCAACCGGACCCTCTGAAACCCCGCCATCCGAGCCGCCAGCCGCATCACCTGACGGTCGAAGGGCGAGAAGCAGACCGGTACAGTGACCACCGCGGAATGCACGGGCCGTTCGAGGGAGATCTCCGCAGTCCGTCGCAGGAAAGCCAAGTATTGAGCGACGAGTTCGATCGCGGAGCGCATGCGCCCCCCTGCGTTGATCCGCAGCATAGATCCGGACGCGGTCTCAATCTGATGTGGAAAGAAAGCGCCTCGCTCCCCCAGTTCTTCTAAGCTGGCTGTCAGGAGCGACCTAATCGACAGCACGGTGTGCTCCGGGTGAAGCATCTGGCGATCGCGGGCCTGGGCACCCGCCAGCACTCCCCCTCCAGCCGAGACTGCCAGCACGGAGGGAATCCGCGCATCTCCTGCAAGGTCGGTAACCAGAGCTGAACCGCTACCACGCGCGTAGGCGATCCGGCTTGCACTGGTGCCGAAGTCAAAGGCCATGAAACCCTGATCCGTTCTTGATCCTGTTGGTCGCTTAGGCAATGGCCCTCCCCCTTGCCGGCTTAATCTATTGTCCGCTCCTATTTGACCGATCCGGCCTCTGAGACTTCCTGCCAGTCTCTGCCAGTGTGCATCCTGGTCGTCAAGGCATCCAGGTACTCCCGCTCACCTAACCAGCGGATGGCCTGCTCATACCAGCCATCGGAGACCTGCGGCCACGCCATCGGGGCGTTGCCCACGGCGTTATCCCATTCCACGACCAGGCCCGCGCGGACTGATTCGGAATGCTCCTGCGCCTTTTCCACCTGCACCTGAAGCGAAGCCAGGTGATCCTGATGCGCCTCCCAGGTTTCCCGATCCGCACTGCTGCGCGCCTTTTCCACTGTGCGCAGGACCCGGTCGACAATCTGCGCAGACTCCTGAAGACCATCCGGCACCGTGCGCGTCAGCTCTCGAGAATGCCCGGTGGCGGCCAGAACGTAGCGCAGTCGCCCAATCGGATCCCGCAGTTCCCGGTAGGCATCATTGAGCGTTCTCATCGCGCGACGGGCCGCGGTCAGGACGCGCTCATCCATATGGGCCCAGAACAGATCGGGATGGCACTTCTGAGCCAGCTGTTCATAACTCCGCTGCAGCTCCGCAGCATCCCAGTTGAGGCGCGGGGCCAACCCCAGCACTTCAAATGCACCGAGGAACTCGGTCGGTTGTGGCATGCCGCAGCGGGCGCAAAGCAACGCTTCATCCAATGCGCTCTGGCAATTCCAGCATTTCATAGTCAGAGACACCCTTCCCAGAAATCCATCTCTACCCCACCCGATAGCCACCAATCTCCACTACCCCGCAGGCTGGAGATGGCCGGGGTTCCACCAAACGGCAATTCGGCTATGCTAGGGTGCGCAGTATGAGGCTGTCAATGCCGCGTGTGGAGTGTAGCCCATGATGCGAGAGATCTATCGCGCCCGTGCCGATATCGATGAGGGACCAGTATCAGTTTGGGAGGCGGCAGGTCGGAGCGGGCGCACTCGTTCCATGCGGGCAAGACTGGAGTGGAAGGTATGGCAGATGAGAGCCCCCTGCATCCCGGAGGCGGCATAGTCCTCTCTATGCCCCGCCCTGTCCCTAACTGGAGCGGGCAGATTCTGGAATATCTCTTCCTCTTGGGAGCCACCCTCTGGCTCGGGGTTCATGGATCCACCGCGCTTCTGACCATCCCCCTGCTCGCCAAGTCGGCGGCCCCATCGTTCGAGGTGGCCAGGCTCATGATCTGGCTTCTCGAGGTGACGCTCTACGCAGCCACGATCGCTTCGGTCCTCCTGCTTCTGAGCACCCTCGGAATGCACGCGTTGGGTCTCCGGCCACCTCGCACGATCCTCCTGCAATTAGTGTTCATCTTGCTGATGACCTTGGCCGCGATCGGCCCACAGCTCTGGATCGTTCCCAAGCTGTCGTCGCTCCTGCGTATGGCGGCGCTATCACTGGAAGGTCCTGGACTTGAGGCCAGGAATGTTCTCGCGCAAGCCACGGCAGGCGTGGGCGCCATGGGGCTGCTGCATGTTTTCTCGGGCGCGGTGCTTCTCAGTCTGGCCGTCCGCCGGGCCTACTGCTATCCCCACGATGCGAAGCCAGTTCGGGACATTCATTAGGGGCTCGCGCAAGCCCTAGGGGCACTGCCGCTGTTGGCCCTTGAGCGTGTGGGATGTGGCCGCTGTGATCTCGACACTCACAATCTGGCCCACACTGAGCTTGCGTCCTGGAAGTGGCTGAAAAACGGTGTTCTTGAAATCATCTCCCCTGCCGAAGAGCAACCCCCCGGAACCCTTGGCCGGTCCCTCCACGAGCACCTCCAATGTGGAGCCCACGCAGGCGGAGAAGCGCTGGAGTGAATGGCTTTCTTGGAGGGCGATGACCTCCTCCAACCGCCGCCGCTTCTCATGAGCAGGCACGTCGTCATCGAGGAATCGCGCGGCGTACGTGCGCTCCCGGGCAGAGTATGCAAACATAAAGGCGCTGTCGAAGCGCACGGTCTCCATGACACCGATCGTCTGGCGGAAGTCCTCTTGGGTTTCACCTGGGAAACCTACCATCAGGTCGGTCGTGATCCCCACGCCAGGCAAGGTTACCCGGGCATGCTCGATGAGTTCAATATACTGCTCTCGCGTGTAGCCACGCCGCATCATGTCCAGAATCCGGTTGGATCCGGATTGCAGCGGCAGGTGGATGTGGCGTGTCGCCACCGGACAATGACGAAGGGCCTCCAGGAGGCGTGGGGTGAAATCGGCGGGATGCGGTGAGAGAAACCGGAGCTTCCCTAGGCCGCCCAGTTCTCCAAGGTGCTCGATGAGCCATGCGAAGTCGCGATCTCCATCGCGGTATGAGGTCACGCTCTGTCCCAGCAGCGTCACCGCGGTAAACCCCTCTGAGATCACCTTCTCAATGTCACGCCGGATGCTCTCGACTGGCAAGCTCCGCTCACGACCGCGCGCGAGTGGGACGGCGCAGTAGGTGCATGCCCGATCGCAGCCCCGCATGATACTGACCCAGGCATTCGCCCCCTTGCGCCTGATCACGGGAAGCCCATCGTAGGTTTCCGATCGGTCGCGGCGCAGTGCGCATTTCCCATCCACGCCACTGCGCTCCAGCAAGGCAGGTAGGCTGCGATAGGCATCGGGACCTGCAAAGAGATCCACCTCAGGCAATCGATCGCGCAGATCCGGGCCAAGATGCTGCGCAAGACAACCGACCAGGGCGATACGCAGCCCCGGTCTGGCGGCCTTTAGGGATCCCAGACTGCGCACGTGCCCAATCGCCCGCTCGGCCGCCCGCTGGCGCACGGTGCAGGTGTTGATCACGATGAGATCCGCATCCTGCACACTCTGCGCGCGCACCCAACCCTTCTTCTCCAAGATGCCGGAGATGAGTTCGGAGTCAGCCAGGTTCATCTGGCAGCCATATGTCTCGATGCAATAGGTTCCCATCTGCTTTGAGTGCACTCCAACAGTCAAACCCCGCCTCCTGCTGAGGGTCCTGTACAAACCCGATCTAACGGGCATCTCGATTCTCTGGCCATGCATCTGCGCCAGGCGTCCGTCCTAGCCCGGTGTGAGATGCGCCTTACAGCCCCGGGTGCGACATGCCTTGACCCTGGAATGGGGCCCCGTCCTTGAGCAAGCT
>JAGMDA010000654.1 GCA_023128935.1 Candidatus Eiseniibacteriota bacterium
GTCACCATGCACGGATGAACTCGATACCGTGAGCCGGGCCCTGGAAATGGGCTGGGCCGGAGCTGTCCTCAAGACAACCTCGGTCGAAGGAACTAGAGTTGATCTCGCCTACCCGATGATGACCTCTCTCGACTACGGCGGTGAAAGGCTGGTTGGGATGGGCAACATCGATCTGATCAGCGTCCATACGATTGATATCATTGAGAAGCGCGTACGCAAACTCAAGAAGAGGTTTCCTGGGAAGGTCATCATTGCCTCCATCATGGGCCAGGCGCGTGAGGATTGGCAGGCGCTCGTGCGGCGTCTGGAGTCGGCCGGGGCCGATATGATCGAGTGCTCCTTCTCTTGTCCCCAGGGGAGCATGGGCGAGGACGCGGGCAAGATGCTGGCACAGTCCGTGAAAGCCACGGAGATGGTTGCGGCGTGGGTAAAAGCGGCCGCCAGGAAGATACCTGTGTCGATCAAGATCACACCCCAGGTCACGGATATCGTGGAAGTGGCCAAGGCGCTCGAACGCGCCGGCGTGGACGCTATCAGCGCGTCGAATTCCGTGCCGGCCCTTATGGGTGTGGACATCGAGACCTTCATCCCCTACCCGTCACTGGGCAGCCAATCCACATACTCGGGTCTCACGGGCCCGGCCATCAAGCCGATCACCCTTAGGACGCTGTCGGAGATCGCCAAGAATGTCCCCCTGCCGATTCTTGGAACTGGAGGTGCTTCCAATTGGAGGGACGCGGTCGAGTACATGCTCGTCGGCGCTGGTATCGTGCAATTCTGTACGGCTCCCATGCATTACGGATTCAGGATCATCGATGACCTCAAGAGTGGCATGTCTCTCTACCTTTCAAGAAAGGGGCTTTCTGGGCCTGGATCTCTGGTTGGCAAGGCTCTTACTCACATTGCTCCGCACGACAACCTCCCCCGTCTCAAGGTGAGAAGCCGTGTTGTGGAGGACCAGTGCATTCGGTGCGGTCTATGCTATGTGGCTTGTCGGGACGGGGGCCATGAGGCCATCGAGTGGAGCGAGGATCGTCTGCCCCGTATCGACGAGGAGCAGTGCGTTGGATGCGGGCTGTGTCTCGCAGTCCGGCCCGTGCAGGAATGTCTCGTCATGGAAGCCTTTGAGACAGAGAAGAGCTCTAATCAGAAAAAGGCGCGCAAGGCCGTTAGGATGAAGCGTTGAATAGGTGCTCGATCAGGGCCGCCAGGAGGAGCCGTTGAACAGGATAGTCATCTCGAACGGAATCGTCTTCACAGGAGAAGAAATCCTCTCCTCAGCCACTGTGGTCATAGAGGGTGATACGATTGCACATGTTATCTCCGGAGATGATTCGGCCCGCAACATGCCGGCACTCGGAGACGGAAATGAGAACAGGCCTTCGAATAAAACCAGCCATACGAATGGAGCCAGCCCCTCGAATCGAACAAGCCCCACGTATGCAGCCAGCCCCGCGAATCAAACAAGCCCCACGAATGGAGCCGGCCGTACCAACCGCGCCAGTCAAGTCGCCAATGAAGCAGACACTATATATGTTGATGCATCGGGAAGGCTCGTGACCCCGGGCCTAGTGAACGCTCACACACACATCTACTCTGCCCTCGCTCGCGGCATTGCCCTCAAGGACCCACCACCAACCAACTTCGTTCAAAATCTCGAACGCCTGTGGTGGAGGCTCGACCGTGCCCTCACGATGGATGAGATCAGGCTGTCAGCTCGCCTTCACGCCGTTGAATGCCTGAAGAGCGGAGTCACAACCATCTTCGATCACCATGCTTCCCAAAGGGCAATCCGAGGATCCCTATCCACCATCGCCCAGGCGCTTGGTGAATTGGGCCTCAGGGCATGCTTGTGCTTCGAGGTTTCGGACAGAGAGGGAGCCGCGGCAGTTGCAGCAGGCGTCGAGGAAAACTCCGCATTCATCCGCGACACGCTGGATGCCGAGGGGACGATGCTACGAGCCCGCTTCGGGTTACACGCTTCCCTGACTCTGTCTGATGCCACGTTGGAAGCTTGCACAAAGGCCGTGGACTCTTGCTCAGTGGGGTTTCATATCCATGTAGCCGAAGATAAGTCCGATCAAACAGACGCGGAGAGCCGCTATTCCCTCCGGGTAATCGAGCGCCTAGCGCGCTTCGGTGTGTTGGGACCACAGACGATATGCGTTCATGGCATTCATCTGGACGAACGGGAGATCGACATCCTCGCGGCGTCCAGCGCCTGGCTCGTTCACTGCCCCGAATCTAACATGAACAATGCTGTGGGATGCACCTCCCTTCAGGAACTCAAGAGCGCTGGCGTGCGTCTGGCTCTCGGGACAGATGGATTCACAGCCAATATGATGCGTGAAGCCCTCAGCGCGCACCTGTTGCAAAACCATCTGACCGGACAACCCGGCGCCGGATACAATACTGTACCGGATCTACTGTTCTCAGCCAATGCAGCCTTGGCACGTGAAACCTTCGGTGTAGATATAGGGCTGCTATGCGAGGGCAGCCCGGCGGATCTAGTCGTCTGGGATTACCGTCCCCCCACGCCCCTCACGATGAACAGCCTGTGGGGACACATCCTCTTCGGCCTGGTCAATGCCCGAGCTGAGGATGTGATCATCTCGGGAAGGCATGTCCTGCAGAACGGCGTACCGGTTTCCTGCAACGAAGCTGACCTCGCAAGGCATTGCTCGCTGGCAGCCCAGGATCTGTGGGATAGGTTCTGATGCCGGGACTGTTGGAGAGAAGCCCCAATCAGCCCGATCAGCGCGTGGCGGGGCTTTGCGGAAGCCAAATAAAGAAGACGAAGTCGGATGGTTCCGGCCCTTGGCTTTTTGGAGAGAGCCCCAAGCAATCCAATTAGCGCGTAACAGGGTTCTGTTGGCGTTGTATGAGGAAGATAAAAACAGATGGTTGAGTTCTCTTTCGTCAAGTGCCTGCGATGCGTAACGTGCGGCGCGGAATATGAGATCGACGAGTCAGTTCACACTTGCTCTACCTGTGGTCCACTCCTGGGCACGCTGGATGTCTTGTACGACACCGATCGTCTGGCCGCCTCGTTCGGCCCAGATATACTCAAGGAACGCACAGATCCAACGATCTGGCGCTACCATGAAATCCTGCCGATACGCGATAGAAGTGCCCCGGTTGCAATCCCTGTAGGCATGACTCCCCTCTACTCACTTGATTCAGCCCTCGGCTTCAACGCGCCAAAACGGCTTCTCATCAAGGACGACACGAGACATCCAAGCGGATCCACCAAGGACAGGGCAACCGCAGTCGCCATGGCGCGCGCCAGAGAAGTCGGCGTCTCGAGTGTGGCTGCCGCATCTACGGGAAATGCCGCCTCATCGCTGGCCACATTCGCAGCCAGGGCGGACCTGGCGTGCTGCATCTTCGCACCCGCTACGGCCCCGGCAGCCAAGCTGCTTCAGATCAGGGCGCACGGAGCCACGCTCCTCGCTATCGAGGGAACCTATGATCAGGCCTTCGACCTCTGCATGGCAACATGTGAACGACTGGGTTTCTACAATCGCAACACCGCTGTAAACCCTTTCCTAAGCGAAGGGAAAAAGACAATCGCACTCGAGATATGGGAACAGCTTGGGTTCCGAGCACCGGATGTGATTGTCGTGCCGGTTGGAGATGGTTGCATTGTGGGGGGCGTGTACAAAGGCTTCTGCGATCTTCTCGATCTGGAGCTGATTCCGAGGATCCCGAGAATCATAGGGGTTCAGGCTTCCGGTTCGTCAGCGCTGGCAGTAGCCTGGCGCGAGGGGCTGGAGCGGTGCAAGCCCTCGCAAGCCTCCACTCTCGCCGACTCGATTTGCGTCTCGCACCCTCGAGACCAGATCAAGGCACTGCGGGCCATTCGTGAATCGGACGGGCTATTCATCACTGTCGACGATCAGGCCATTCTCGAAGCGCTGTCCATACTTGCCTCCAAAGCAGGAATCCTGGTTGAACCTGCAGCTGCAGCGCCGCTCGCCGGTCTCAAGGAAGCCTTGGCCAAGGGGCAGATCGAAAGCGACGCAGAGGTAGTTCTTCTGCACACGGGGCACGGGCTCAAGGACATCGATGCGCTCCAAAAAGCCTCAGCCGGGAACAGGCCCTTGAGTGTGAAACCGGATCTGGAGGAGGTGGCAGAGGCGCTAACGAAAAAACGGGTGAAGGATGCAGGGCAGAATGGATGAAATCCAAATGGGTGGCGGTCGAGGCTCAGACGGATGAAATCCAAACCGCTAACAGTCGAGGCTCAGATGGATGAGATCAGAGAAGCAGCAGCGCAGGTGCAGGAGGAAGCTGTCCAGTTCCTCAGGGAGATCATCCGGATCCCATCGCTCTCGGGGCACGAGGGCAAAGTAGTCGAGGCGGTCAGCCGGCAGATGGAGGCCGTGGGCTTCGATGAAGTGCGTGTGGATCCGTTCGGCAATGTGATGGGACGCATTGGGCATGGAAAGCGCATCCTTGCGT
>JAGMDA010000655.1 GCA_023128935.1 Candidatus Eiseniibacteriota bacterium
GTGGCCGAAGCCGTCCAGCGCGGGAAGTCGGTGTCGATATTCGACGCCGTCGGTACAGACGTTGAGATCAGTTCGCCGTCGCCCCAAGCGTCGGCCACCTTCTTGTATTCGAAGCGGATCAATGTCACATCCGTCTGCGCATCGGTCGCCTCAAAGGTAAATGTGACGTCATCACCCGAGTTCACCTGGCCCGCAGGCACATCATGGCTGAAGCTCACCTTCTCCGGATCCACCGTATCCACCGTCCAGGTCGACCACGGGTTCTGCTCATTGTGCAGTATGTTCTGGTTGAGTGCATAGTCCTGCGCGACTGCCCGGATCTCCATCACGCCAGTCAGACCCGCCAGGCTCGCCAAGAAGTTGTCAATGCGCGCACGCCAGACGTAGTAGTCCGTGTCGTCGTATGAGAAGTCCAGATTGGGTTCGTAATCCAGCGCAGGCAGGACAGTCGACCCGCTCGCGGGCCAGGCCGTCCATACTCCTAGCTGGTCTGTCAGATGACGGTACTCAAGGTTGATTCCCGCCACGTGGTAGTCCGGCGTCGCGACCGTGAAGAAGAGGTCCTCTGTCACGGGATCGGGAGCCACACACCTGGACGAATCGCTCACCACTCCATCATTCTGGTACCAGGCCCAGGTAGTGAAGCCCGCGAATACATCACCCATCGGCGCGTAGACCACCGATGGCGCTGTGTGGTCGATCTCTACATCCGCGATCAGCGGGTTCTCCTGCACATTATTATCGATATCATAGGCCAGCGCCCGCAGGTCGTATGTCCCTTCTGCCAAACCGCTGACATCCCAAACAACATCCATCGTCGCGTTCCAGTTGTCCGCCCAGGTGAACTGGCCGGTCTGCTGCGTCTCGATCAGGACCCAAGCCGTATCGACCGCTGTCCTATGCTCGAGCGAGACCTTCGAGACCATGTTGCCCGCCGCGGTGGGATCTACAATCTTCACCCGTATCTCTGGGGTGACCCCTGTAATCGCCGTATGCGGATCTGCCAGCGCCATGAAGTCCGCTGCACCCGTCGTCTTCGCCCACATCGGGTAAGCTGCAGGTGCCGTGATGTCATCGATCACGATCAAGACATCGAGCACCTCGGGAGCATCGTCCGCCATTTCGTTGCCGGCCGCATCATGCGCGATCGCATGTAACCGCACGTAGCTGTCGCCCTCGGTCAGATAGTCCGTTGGATTGAAGAGCACCTCATAGGGCGGCTCATCATCCCACGGATTGTCTGAGTTGTCCTCCGGAGTGATGTCAACGTCCTGCCAGCCATCACCGGCACCGGCACCCTCATTTGCCATGTAGCGGAACTGGACGTAGGCCACATCCTCTTCACTTTCGGTGATCTCCGCCGCGAGCGTGATCGGCCCGCCTGTGTAGGCGAATACTGATCCGTCTTCAGGCGCCGTCATAGTTGCCACCGGCTCGGTTGAATCCAGGATGAACTCAAGGACGTAAGGCTCACTGAAGTTCATCGCATCGTCACGGGCCAACACCCGGAACGCCATGTCCGAGGTCGACTCGTCTGCCTCGTCCCAGCTTCCATCGCCATCATTGTCGTAGAAGTCCGCCTCGGGATCCGGGATGTCGAACCCAGCGGCACCACCGTTGTTGATCGTCGTGAACCACCCATCGTTGGCGGTCTTGTCCGAGTCCATCACCACCCAGACGCGATCAGCTTCATTCGCCGCATAGTTCGGGCAGTACTGGAAGACCACCTCTGAGACCGTGATCACATTGAAGTTCTCGGGTGTCGGATCGAACACATCGGCGAACAGTGTTACTCCGATCGTCGCACCGGTGGCGTCCTTTACCTCTTCGTTGAAGCGCAGGCTGCTCGCGGTGAGCTCGCTCACCGTCGGCGCCACGCGGTCATAGATCATCTTTTTGGGCTGAGGGCTCGTCTTCCCAAGGAGGCCTTCAGCATCCTCACCGATGGCCTGCACACCCCATATGGCCGTCTCGTCGCCGAGCAGCGTCTTGGTATCCAGGCTCGCGTACCAGAACGGAACCGTTGGCGTGCGCACCGAGGAGATTCCATTGCGGCCGTTGCGGTAGTCCGCCACCTCCGCAAAGTCATCACCCACCATATCAATGTGGAAGGTGTAGCCAGTCGCTGCCCCCGAGATCGGCACGGGCACGCTCCCGACCTGCCAGATTCCCGCTTCTACCTCGCTCATGGCATACTCGTTGCCCGCTAGGCGCAGGGTCACATTCTCGATCTCATAGAGGGCACCTACGCTCGCGTAGTCCTCCTCGTACATCGTGAATATCATGTTCACCTGCGTCTGCAGGTTATTTATGGGCGCCAGCGCGATCGTGTGCGTGGTCGTACCCTGCGTCAGCTCCAGATTGACCGCCACCGGCTGCTCGCCGGGGTTCGCCGCTCCGTTCGGGTCATGCTTGACGAAGACCTCTGCCTCGATCCCGCTCATCTTCCACTCAGATACCGTCATCAGCCCCTGGCTGTCAAACGACGGGTTGCCCGGCCAGAACTGGTGCACCGTGCTCGCGGTGCTCGCCGAAGCGTTGTTCAAGCCAAACATATAGAGCGCGATTACCGGCAGATCCTCCGTCGTCAGGTAGAGCAGCTTTCCCTCGCTGTAGACGGGTTCAACCAAGCCGCACTCGTTGTCCGCGGCATCCCCAATTGTCACGGCCGCGATGATGTTGTACGCGTCCGTGGAATCCTCAGAAGCCGGTGGCACACCACCATCACCCGCATCCCATGCCACTGTGTATGGCGAGTAGCTGTCGCCCTCATCCAGTATGTGGTAGGTCAGTGTCCTGTTGCCCGCCGTGGCCAGATCGTAATGCGTACTCACAATATCGTAGTTGACACGGATCGT
>JAGMDA010000656.1 GCA_023128935.1 Candidatus Eiseniibacteriota bacterium
AACTCAAACTCCAAACTCAACCTCAATCTAGAACTCAAACTCCAAACTCAACCTCAATCTAGAACTCAAACTCCGGCTCAACCTCCGACTCAACCTCAATCTAGAACTCAAACTCCAACCACCGGATCAGTCGCTCGTTCTGATCCGGTTGCGGAAGCGATCGAAAGCGTTCATCAAGAACAGCAGAATGCCCAAGCCTACAAAGGCGCCTGGGGCCTTGGCCATGAATCCAAACGGTTCGTAGGAGGGTCCAAAGACACTTGCCCCGAAGAATGTGCCCGCACCCAGGATCTCACGCACGCCACCCAGTACAGCCAGCGAGAGGGTAAAACCGAGTCCCACGCCAAGTCCGTCGACGGCCGATAGGTGGATGGGGTTCTTGGCGGCGAAGGCCTCCGCACGACCCAGAATGATACAGTTGACCACGATGAGTGGGATGAAGATGCCCAGACTCTGCGAGAGCGTGAAGAAGAAGGCCTTCATGACCAGCTCTACGATGACTACGAAAGAAGCGATCAGTACAATGAAGCAGGCGATGCGTACTTTCTGCGGGATGATCTTGCGCAGCAGCGAAACCAGGACATTAGACCAGAAGAGCACGAACGTTGTCGCCAGTCCCATGCCGATACCGTTCTCGACTGTGGTGGTCACGGCCAATACTGGGCATAGGCCCAGCACCAGGCGGAAAGGCGGGAGCTGTGTCGTGAATCCTTTGGTGAACTCCTTGACGATTCTCATGCCCGTCTCCTACTTGAGATCTATGATCCAGAGCGATTTTCTGCTGCCCATGACGATTCTCATGCCCGTCTCCTACTTGAGAGCTATGATCCGGAGCGGTTCTCTGCCGCCCATTTGGGGATCTCGTCTTTATGTTGTAGGATGAACTGCACCGCTTTGCTGACTCCGTCGACGACGGCCGTGCTGGTGTATGTGGCCCCGGAGACTGCCGCAATGTCGCCCCCCGCTGTCTGTAGGCGGAACGTTGTGCCAGTGATCGGCAACCCGGAGTAGCTGCGAAGGTAGGAGGGTTCTGCCACGCGCGTTCCCACTCCAGGCGTTTCGGAATGTCCTGTGACGCGCACCCCATTGATTTCCCCCGACGTGAAGTCCACGGCAGTCATCACGCTGACGTTGCCGCTATAGCCGCCCTGGCCTACGGTCTCCATAGCCACAGCAGTGCACGTGCCGTTCTCGATCCAGGGGTAGAAGCGCCAGGGTTGCCCATCGACCTCCGCAGTGAAGGCATGTCCCAGGGGATCGTGGGGGTCATCCAACTCAATCCCATATACAGCCAGGACGGCAGGACCCCGCACGTAGAACTCCTCTTGGCTGGCAATCTGTTCTGCCAGGCCCCTATTGAGCGCCGTCAGGGCAAAGGATGAGAGCAGGCAGATAGCCGTCAGCACCACAAACATCTTGACTAGTTCGCTCATCGCGCCGGCACCTCCACTTCAATCACTTGCGGGTGGATCTTGTCGATCAGCGGGTGGGCCAGATTCATTAGGAGCACGGCGAACACGGTTCCGTCGGGCCAGATACCGAAGCTGCGGATGAGGACCGTCAGGAGCCCGCATCCGATGCCGAAGACTACCTGCGCCCAGCCATTGACCGGTGAGGTCGTAAAATCGGTGGCTAGGAAGAAAGCCGCGAAGACCACCATTCCCGAGAGGAGATGAAACAGCGGTCCCGGGTAAGCCGCGGGTGCGGCCAGATGGAAGATCCATGCAGTCACGAAGACGGACCCGAGGAAGGCCAGTGGGATGCGCCAGGCAATGAAGCCGCGCAGCAGCAGGTACAGGCCGCCAATCAGCAACCACAGGATCATCGAGGAGCCAACTCCGCCGAGCTGTTGGCCCATGAAGAGATCACCCAAGGAAAAGGCCTGGGTAGCCTCAACCCCGAAGCTTCTCCAGGCAACCAGCGGTTCAAGGGCGGCGAAGTTGAGCTGGCAGTTCGCCAACTGGCTCGCTGCATTGAGCCGCCCGGGCCAGGAGATCAAGAGGATGGCATAACTCAGGAGCGGTGGGCTGAAGGGATAGCCTCCCAAGCCGCCAAAGAAATGCTTGCCGAACGGAACCATGAGCAGCGCGGCCACCAGCACGAGCCACCATGGTGTCCCCGCATGCAGCAGCATCCCGAGCATGAGACCTTGTGCCAGCACAGAACCATCGGCCAGGCATATCTGCTGATTCCTGAGCCGCGCGCAGATCCACTCGAGGATCACAGCGCTGCCCGTTGCCAAGAGGAGTGTCCGCAGGCCTTCGGTTCCCCACAGCAAGCAGCCGGCGATCGCGGCCGGCAGAAGCGCGATAAACTGACTCAGGTAGATCTCAGATACGCTGCTCCCGTCGTGGGTATGGGGCGAGACCGCCACACTCAGCAGCGGAGGGCGTTTCATTCTATTCCTCCAACCTCTCCAGTTCTCGACGTGACCTCACCAACTATCTGAACCCGTCTCACTCCCGGGCTGTGGGTATGCCAACTATCTGAGCCCGTCTCACTCCTGGCCTGTGGGTTTGCCCTGTTCATCAGGTTCTGAGCGCGCCTTACCTTAAGTTTCCGTCTCACCTTCGGCTTCCGCTTCTTCCTCCTTCTCCAGGAGGGTCTTCTGGTGGCTTATGACGCCAAACCGCATGTATTGGACCAGTGGGCGCCGCACCGGGCAGACATATGCGCAGATCCCGCACTCGATGCATGCTTTTGCCCCATTTTCATAGGCTTCCTCTCCGAAACCGAACTCTGCCAAGCGCGCCACGAGATTGACCTGGATGCTGACCGGACAGACCCGCACGCAGCTGCCGCAGTTGGTGCATGCATGTTCCTGGAGATGAACGATGCTTTCTGCCGGGATGACTGTCAGGCCATCTGTGCCGAGCGTGACCGGGGCCTGCATATCGAACTGCGCATGCCCCTGCCAGTGGCCGCCCAGGAGTACGCGGTCTCCATCCTCTACGACGATATCCAGCTGTTCCAGAACATGCCCGATGGGGGTGCCCAAACGCGTCGAGACAGTCACCGGCCCTTGCAGCCCCTTGCCAGCAACAGTGAGGAGCTTCTCGAAGCGGGGGAGTCCCCTTTTCAGGGAAGCTCCCGCGAAGGCCGCATTCTCAGCCGTCAGCATCAGAATGCCCGCCTCACGTGCGGCGGGGATAGTGAGATTCCCGGTCCCGGCGATGTGAGCCAGCACGACCCGCCAGTGGTTCTGTGGATAGCGGTCGGTGACGCCACGGATCTCAACCCCTGGGAATTTCTCAGCCGCACTGTCCTGAAGAGACTGCGGCACCACGAGCAGGATGCGAGCATCCGCGGCCAAACGCCGCATGGCATTGATGCTTTCGGCTAGGTCGCCTGCATATTCCCTGAGGAATCGGCTCTGCACTGAGAGGCCCGGCTCCCGCTCCAAGGCCATGATGACAACAGTGCGGACCGGCAGGCGCTGTTCCGATGGGGCCTGAGCGAGGAGCGCATCCGGCTTCCAGGGTCCGTCGAAACCGAGATGTGCCAGACCCTCGATAATCTGCTCGCGGGAAGCTGCGCGCAGATCCTCGATGGCCACGGGCTCCATCCAATCATCCTTGCCAGAGCAGAGGATCTCGATGCCGGGGATCTCCTGGCCGTCGGGGGTAAAGGTCGGATCGATCCGGGTGACTTCGCCGGTGATAGTCGCGTGCACGGCGTGGCCCGAGGGAGCCGCAGCCACCGGCTGGCCGGATCGGACCTTGTGGCCCACCTTGACAATCGGCTGGAGCTGTTCCCGGCCAGGCCGAGAGAGGGGAATCATGACTCTCTCGGGGGGTGTGAGGGTCCGGACTTCGCCATCCCACTCACACGTTGCGACGCGCGGCTTCATGAAGCCGAAAAACCGCCCTTTCCTCACTGCTCCTCTCCTACTTGTTCCGCGCAACCGGTCCGGGGGGTTGCTGCCAGCGACCACGGCCTTCCCTGCCCGCGAGCGGCCCCCGGGCCGTAGGTCGACTACCGCTTCATGTGGCAGGTCTTGCAGACCGATTCCGGCTCATCCTTGGACCTGGTGAAGAAGGTGCCCTTCTCCAGGTCTGCATGGCACCGGTTACAGCGCTTGTGCACGGCATCCGCCCCGCGGCTCACGGCATGACATCCCGTGCAAGTGTGACCCTCGATGCTCACGAGATCGCCATGCTCCAGCATGTCGGCCGTGTAGCCGTCTGCCTCATGGCAGGCCTCGCAGCTTGAGGCTTCCCCTTCATCTGTCGTGTGGCAACTGCTGCAGGCCAGGACATCCTCACTATCGGATGCGCCATGGCACGCGCTGCAGTTATGCCCCATCTGAG
>JAGMDA010000657.1 GCA_023128935.1 Candidatus Eiseniibacteriota bacterium
AGTTCCAAAGCCATCTGTTTAGGAAGTCCGCATTGGTGCAACCGCAGATCGGGACCAACGACAATTACCGATCTTCCAGAATAATCCACCCGCTTTCCGAGCAGATTCTGTCTGAACCTGCCCTGCTTCCCCTTGAGCATATCACTCAGAGACTTGAGTGGCCGATTGCCCTGGCCACGGACGGCACGCGTACGGCGCCCGTTGTCGAAGAGGGCATCCACCGCTTCCTGAAGCATCCGCTTCTCATTGCGCAGAATCACCTCGGGAGCCCGGATATCCATCAGCCTCTTAAGCCGGTTGTTGCGATTGATCACGCGCCGATAGAGATCGTTCAGGTCCGACGTGGCGAAGCGACCGCCTTCCAGGGGCACAAGTGGCCTCAGGTCCGGGGGCAGCACAGGGACAACATCCAAGATCATCCAATCGGGCAGGTTCCCGCTGTGGCGGAATGCCTCGACGACTTTCAGGCGCTTCAGGACATCCTTCTTGCGCTGGATGGACGTCTCAACACGCGCCCTCGCACGGAGATCTATGGATAGCTCTTCCAGATCCATCCCCCGCAGCAGATCCCGAATGGCCTCGGCCCCCATCTTCGCGCCGAAGTTATACGAGGCGTCCTCAGCCAACTCGTGATACTGCTCCTCGGAGATCAGTTCCTTGAACTTGTACGGCGTATTGCCCGGATCGATCATCACGTAGGATTCGTAGTAGAGGATCCTCTCGAGCTGCCGCACCGGCATGTCGAGGAGATGCCCGATCCTACTGGGCACACCCTTGAAATACCAGATGTGGGAGACCGGCACGGCAAGGTCAATGTGCGCCATCCGTTCTCTGCGCACACTGGAACGGGTGACCTCAACTCCACACTTGTCACAGATGACTCCCCGGTAACGGATCATCTTGTAGCGGCCGCAACCACACTGCCAATCCTTGATCGGGCCGAAAATCCGCTCGCAGAAAAGACCATCGCGCTCAGGGCGGAATGTCCGGTAGTTGATGGTTTCGGGCTTGGTAACCTCGCCGTGGCTCCAGCCGCGGATCGTCTCCGGCGAACCCAATCTGATTCGGATCTTCGTGAAGTCAAACCTCCGCTTCGTCTCCCGTTCTCGCTCCCGTACCGCTTGGATGGGAGGGCCTATAACGGGGGTGGGAATACGGAACTCAGTTGACTCGGTCATACTGAATCTCCTCGTGAAATACCTACGATTCTACGCCATGGAACCCTGGAGGATCCTGGACGCGGCACCGATCCGCTGTGCCGCGTCCAGAATCCCAGAAGCAGTTCCTACTCGAACTGAATATCGAGACATAGACTCCGCAGTTCCTTGACCAGGACATTGAAGGACTCAGGCACACCCGGAATCGGGGGGTTCTCCCCCTTGACGATGGCCTCGTAGATCCTCGAGCGGCCCTCCACGTCATCCGACTTGACCGTCAGCAACTCCTGGAGTGTATGTGCGGCGCCGTAAGCCTCGAGGGCCCAGACCTCCATCTCACCGAAACGCTGGCCGCCGAACTG
>JAGMDA010000658.1 GCA_023128935.1 Candidatus Eiseniibacteriota bacterium
CGGCCACCATGAGCAGGATGGCCAACAACGCAAAGCCTCTTCTCATCGTAAGCCTCCATAGGTTGCTCAGCCCTCGGGGATCTGCAGCCTTTCTAATTCAATGCAGCATGCAGCCCCTTGGACCACCTGGGCATCATTATTCGGACATAAACTCATTATGACCGCTTCTAAAACCAATCCGCAAAACCGGCACCGCAGACGCGATGTGAGGGTAATCCGACACTCCGGATCCGAAACGGTCCGAACACCTCGTGCGGGCACCACCTCCTCCCAATCCAACTACGCGCTTTCAGAACAATGAGACAGTGTAGGGGTACAGATACAGATCTTTACAGGCCCGCAGCCGCCGGCGGAATCCGGACAGCTCACGCAGCCTGGTGTTTTCCAAGCATGGCTTTGCTTCTCTGCGTAATCGATCTCGAAACCTGTCGTCATGCCGAGTTGTCCTGCCAGAATCGGGGGGGATATCTGGAAGATCCAAGCATGCCCTTTTGCGCCCATCTACAAATCCGGGGGGAGTATAGCAGCGTGCTCAAGAGGTGTCAAGGCACCCAATAGCAGTCGGATGAGAAAGAACATGGACCCATTATCCGGCCGCCTCGATCCCGACCCCGGGGGTTCCCTCGGGGTTCACTTCCCTTCAGGAGGGCTCGTCGTGGCCTCCTCATCCTCCAGCGCCGAGACCGCGGCACGCCACACCTCCCGGAAGGCCACCCCAGATGCCTCCGCCACCTCCCTGCAGGACTCGAACTCCGGCTTGCCCACCTGGCGGTCCCCGCGCAGCGCCATCTTCACTATCACTTGCCCAAAGCGGGTCTCAACGAGTCGCACTTCCCGCTCCAACTCCCGTCGCCACTCCATGTGCCGCCTTACGCCCAGGGTGGAGGACTCGTTGAGTAGCAGGTCAACCAAATCCGGCTCCACCTCAGGACGGCAGATGACCGTGAGAAGAGCCCCGGGCCGCGCCTTTTTCATCGTCACTGGGGCCAGCGTGACATCGAGCGCTCCTCCCTGTTCAAGACGCCGAACCCATCCTGCAATTTCCTCCGGCGTCGCATCATCGACCTGCACCGAGAGGACCGCCACGCGCCGCCACACGCCTGAAACTGCAGCGCACAGACCCGCTTGGGAGAATACCCCTTCCCGCTGTGAAGCCTCCTGCGACCGGTCCTCCGATGGAGCACCACCCCACCCCCATGCGGGGAGATCCCATCCGCTTCCAGGCATGGGGAGCCCGCCATGCTCCGCACCCCCCTGAACTCTCTGCCCGATGAAGAGCCGGGCCAGATTTGGGATATCCGGCAGTGACCGCGAGCCGGCGCCGGTCCCCACGGACTCAAGATGCATCGCGGGTATCGCATCCCACCGGCCGAGCGATGTAACGAGCGCCGCTCCAGTCGGGGTGGTCCGCTCGCCCTCCGCAGCCACCCATTTGATGGGCACATTCTTCAGGAGATGAGCCGTTGCTGGTGCCGGCAGGGGGATCATTCCATGCGCCGCCTCGATTGTCCCCTGCCCCACAGGCACGGAGGAGACATAGAGTTCCTCAATATCCAGATCCACCACACCCTGGCAGGTTGAGACGACATCGACCAAGGCGTCGACTGCCCCCACCTCGTGGAAGTGCACCTCCTCCAGTGACTTGCCATGAGCACGCGCCTCAGCTTCCGCCAGGCGACGGAAGACCCGCGCGGCCATATCTCGCACGCGCGGCGCCAAGGGTGATCGCGCCAGGACCTCCAATACCTCGGTTAGTCCACGCGTGCCCCCGCCGCTGAGCTCAACCCGTATGCCAAGGCCCGCGAGAGAATAGTGCTCCCTGCGTTCAACATGGAGTCCGGCAATCTCACCCGAGAGCCAGGAGACTGCCTCTCGGAAAGAAGCCTCGGGCCACCCGGCGTCGAGGAGAGCGCCAACAAACATGTCGCCGCTGATTCCACCAATGCAGTCAAGATATGCGATGCGCACGCCAATCTCTCCCCTCTATTGAGCCGTATAACACCATGCCCCGCAAAAACCCGCGGCATGGGTCCGGACCTGCTGTGCATTCCATTACGAGCGGATTATTCGGGATGATGTGAGGCTGCCTGCTGTTTCCGTCCGCGCTGCTCAGCAGCCACAATGGAACGATTGATTAGTGCCGCTGCGAATCCGCCTCCAAAACCATTATCGATGTTGACAACCACTACACCGGAGGCACAGCTGGTCAGCATTCCCAAGAGGGCCGAGAGCCCTCCAAAGTTGGCACCGTATCCGACGCTGGTTGGCACGGCTACGACCGGGGTGGCCACAAGCCCCCCCACCACGCTCGCCAGGGCCCCTTCCATCCCGGCAATCACCACAATCGCGTTGGCTTCCTCAAGGACTTCCAGATAGGGCGTGAGTCGGTGGAGTCCCGCAATGCCGACATCGTAGATCGTCGTGACCTCGGCTCCGATCGCCCGCGCCGTCTCCGCCGCTTCTTCGGCTACTGGGCGGTCGCTGGTTCCCGCGGCCATGACAACCACCCGGCCTTGGCTCTCTCCATCCGGTGCCCGTAGAGAAAAGGTCCGGGCATCGGCATTGACCCTCCCGTCCGGAAATCGCGCCAGAAGGCGGGATCGCGTCTCCTCGCTGGCACGCGTTACAAGCAACGGGGACCCCCCCTCCACCAGCGCCTGCGCTATCCTTTCGGTCTCCTCGGGCCGCTTGCCGATCGCAAAGATCACCTCCGGGATGCCCCTCCTGAGGTGACGGTGATGGTCAATCTGAGCAAACCCCAGCTCTTCGACCGGCCAGCGCCGCAGGCGGATGAGAGCATCCTGGACACTGCAACGCCCGTCCGAAACCTCCCCCAGAATCTGCTCAAGCATTTCCGGCTTCACCGCATCCTCCCAACGCCGCTCTAGTCCGGATTTCTCACCAACCCTCTACTGCACAGCGGCAGCGGGCCAGCTGGATGCATAGCGCATTTGCGCGCCCTTACGACGAGGCCTGTTGAGAAGACTGAGCCAAAGACAACCCCTCCGCATCCTGAATCCGAACCGCAGAGTATACGATGCTCAGACAGGGATCGAAAGCAGCGTTGCGCGGCCGCAATCTGCGCACTGGCGACCCCAAGCGGGCCCCGCTGGGT
>JAGMDA010000659.1 GCA_023128935.1 Candidatus Eiseniibacteriota bacterium
GGTCTGGACGACGGCCGCCTGACATAGCTCGTATTTGTATGTCACGATTTGGTAAGGAGTTGCAGCTGTGCCCCGGGGCACAGCGGAGCGATGCGCTTCGCGAGCTACGTCAGGTACTAGAGCATTCACCCAAGTCCTGGTCGGCGCATCTCAGCCTCGCACGTACCTACGCCGCGCTCAAGAATGACCCCCTAGCCATACGACATGCTCGGCTAGCAAGGGAATACGGGCCCTCCGACGCGGCACACCAGGATGCAATCGACGAGATCTTATCCAAGTGTCGAATAGGCGTGCTGGAGTCGCTGGCGGCAACAAGGTCGTCGAGCTCGACGAAGAGCCACTAACGGGGAGTCATGCGAGAGGCAACATCCCCTGATTCCTCCGCAGCCGGAGTCCGTGCAGCGTCTATCTCGCGCATTGCCCGCTGCACCCAGGGATCCAGTTCCAGCAAGACGGTCTGTCGCACCTCGGCGCCCCAGCGTTCCCCTACCCAATCAACGAACCACGCATGCCTGAGTCCCTGGGTGGCTTGGTCGATCTCACTCGGCGCTTCGGCACCCCACTGTTTCACCCGCACGGCAAGTCGCTCAAGCCAGCGAGAGAACCCCGGCGCCACTTCAACGACTTGACCCCAATCGTGGACTTGCCCACCGGGTCCGACGGGCGTGGCCTGGGCCCAGAAGGGCAGCTCGCAGAGATCTCCCTCAGATAGCGTGTGCTCTTGAATGAAGCGGGCGATGAACCCTCGGCGCTCTATCCAATCCCATGGGGAAGTTGGAACTTGGCGGGCGAGGTGGCAATCGGGATCCAACCGACATACCCCTGTCCAGTGCTTGGCGGTAGCATCCGTCGAGGCCGCGCCAGCGCCATTCTGCCATGAGCCGGACGCGGGGCCGTGCGCATCACTTGTCATCACAG
This sequence comes from Candidatus Eiseniibacteriota bacterium, assembly GCA_023128935.1. Classification (GTDB taxonomy): domain Bacteria; phylum Eisenbacteria; class RBG-16-71-46; order CAIMUX01; family WJJG01; genus DAOVQB01. The sequence goes on from JAGMDA010000659.1 coordinate 919, forward strand.
GATCCGCAGGGGTGCGAAATCGAGATGAGGTCACCTTGAGCGCCCCGCCTGAAGAGAGCGGACGAATCCTCTGCACCGTTCGCTTCCCATAGGTCAGCTCGCCCAGGAGAATCGTTTCGGGCCGACTCCGAAGGGCCCCCGCGAAAATCTCAGCAGAGCTGGCACTCAGGGAATCCACCAGGAGCGCTCGCGGCAGGCCGACAAGCAGTGGCTCGCGCACTGACACCAATACACCCGTCTCTTCGGGAAGCCTGCCCATTGTGCGCACAATCTCCTCGCCAGGATGAAGGAAGAGATCGGCTGCATTCACGGCCTCATCGAGAAACCCGCCCGGATTGCCCCGCAGATCGATGATGAGTCCCTCTGGGATCCATCCGTCTGGATTCCGAGGCGACCAGGCCAGGAGGATCTGTTCCAGGGCAGTTGCCGTCCCCCGGCCAAAGCGGTGGATCCTTATGTAGCCAACCGCTCCGCGGCGGATGCGCAGCGACTCGACGCAGGACTCTCGGAGAGGCCGAGGTGATATCGCCAGGACTCGCGGGCGCTCACCGGGAGCCACGACACGGAGACTGATGCGGGAACCGTGCCCCCCGCGAAGCACGATGCGGACCTCGGCGGCGCTGATGCCCGCCAGGCTGCGGCCGCGCCCTTCGAGAATCCGGTCTCCTGGCCGGAGCCCGGCCTCCGCCGCAGGCGAGTCTGGCAAGACCTCCCTAATACAGGGAATC
>JAGMDA010000066.1 GCA_023128935.1 Candidatus Eiseniibacteriota bacterium
GCGGGGAACGCCTTCCGGGGCTCACGTTCGAGCCCGAGCCGCCCCCGGGTTCTACTGCACCGGTCCTGGTCATCGCTCCACTACTTCCCTACCTGTCCATGTCGCTTGTGGCCCCTCCGCGGGCGACTGCTTCGCAATGGCCTGTCCGCGGCGGACTGCTTCGCGATGGGCCTGTCCGCGGTGGACTGCTTCGCGATAGCCCGCCCGCGACGGCTACTCACTTCTTGGGGTTGGCCAGCGCTGCGAGTAATGCCTTTGTGAAGGTCCAGAACTTGGCCACCGAAGCGATGTACACTCGCTCATTGGGGGAATGGGGTTCCTTGATGTCAGGCCCGAAGGAGATGACTTGGAGGTCCGGGTACTTGCCCAGAAAAAGCCCGCACTCAAGCCCCGCATGGATGGCCTTGAAGGCGGGTTTTCCTCCGTGCAGGCGCTCGTAGACGTCCTCCACAGTCTTCAGCAGCGGGGTTCCCAGCTTGGGCTTCCACGCCGGATATCCGTCGCCATGGAGGACCTGGGCGCCAGCCAAGCGGGCGGCGGAGCGGATCTGCGCCAGCACGGCAGTGAGCGCCTCAGCCACAGAGGAACGGGTGCTTAGGGTGATCTGGTAGCCGTCTTCCTGATCCACAAGCACCCCGAGGTTGGTGGAGGTCTCAACTAGGTTCTCTATCTCCGTGCTCATGGCCAGCACGCCGTGGGGGAGTGCGTTGAGCAGATGGATCAGGCGCAAGGAGTCCTCTGGAGAACAGACAGCGCTTTCCGATCCCCCGGTCTTTTCCTTGAGCGAGCGGATGCGTACTTCCAGGCTGCTCTCGATTCCCTCCAGCTGGCTGCGGATCTCGTCGGTGGTCCGCTGCACCAGCTCGCGGAAGGCTGTGGACGCGCCGGCGGGGATGGAAACGATCGCGCGCGCCTCGCGCGGGAGTGCGTTGCGCTTGCTCCCACCCGCGAAGGCCCCCACGCTGATTCCATGCAGGGTCTCATCTTCTGCTGCCATCAGAAAGATCCGCGCGAGGATCTTGATGCTGTTGCCCCGGTTCAGGATGATATCCTGTCCGGAGTGGCCGCCCTGGAGCCCTGAGACGGCCAACTCGAACAGCTCGGTCCCGGCACGCGGGCCCCGAGGCGCCTTGTACGTCAGGGTGGTGTCACGCCCCCCGGCGCTCCCGATCGTGAAGATGCCCCAGTCCTCGGAGTCCAGATTCAGCATGATGCGGCTGGAGATAAAGCCGGCTTCGATCTCGAAGGCTCCCGTCAGGCCTGTTTCCTCATCCACGGTGAAGAGCAGCTCCAGCGGGCCGTGAGTCGCATCAGGCTCGTCTAGGAAGGCCAGGGCTGCGGCCATGCCAATGCCATTGTCAGCGCCCAGGGTCGTGCCCTTGGCCTTGACGATATCACCCTCGATGACCATCTGGACCGCATCGCGATCGAAGTCGTGCTGCACATCGCTGTTCTTCTCGCAGACCATGTCCATGTGGTTCTGCAGCACTACCCCAGGGGCCTGCTCGCATCCGGGCGTGGCGGCCAGGCGCAGCAGGACATTGCCGGTCGGATCCACCGACACCTCGGCTCCATGATCCTTCCCAACCGAGGCAAGCCACTCGGCGATGGCTTCTTCCTCTTTCGAGCAGCGCGGGATCTCAGAGATCTTGGCGAAGTAGCGCCAGAGGTTCCTAGGTTCAAGCTGGTCGACGGTCTGAGACATGAGGCATCTCCTCTCTTGCCTGTGATCGCATCGCTTCCGTGAGGTGCGCCGGATCCCACGCGTCGTACGGGTGGCGTATGGCCCTCCAAATCAAGCCCGCCAACTGGATCCAAGCCCAGGAGTTTATCGGAGGCGCGGAGGCCTGGCAAGGATCAGCTGCGGATGCCGGGGACGCCACGTGGGCGCATACGGGTGTCCATCTGACATAGCTCGCATTTGTATGTCACGATCTGATAAGGAGTTGCAGCTGTGCCCCGGGGCACAGCTGCGTGGGGGGCTTGCGGGTCGCGGCCGGATTCGGCTGCGAGAATGGCGCGCCTAGCGCCGGAAGCGTGACTTGATCTGTCCCCAAGTGATGCGCTCGACGTCGGTCGCACTGCCGTCGCATTCGGGCAGCTCTCCGGTTAGTTCACCGAAGCACGCGAGCGGGCCGGCTTTCAGCGCGAGCAGGGCGTTGGGCTGGCTTACTGGTATCGGGCCCCAGTCGGTATAGAAACTGAAGGTCGCCGCTCCAAAGGCATCCGGTTCGCAGCTCGCCCCAGGCAGTGGCTCGAACTTGACCAGCGGCACGGCAACTCCAATCGACGGGTCACCATTACACTCGAACTCACCAGCGTAGTAGAGCGTGCAGGGCTCTTCGTAGTGATCGATGCCCGAGCCGTAACCGGCGGTATCTTGAACGGCGAAGGGGAACTCCTCACAGACATTGGGACAGGCCTCAAGGGCCAGCAACAGATCCAGATGACTGAGGCCATACTGCGTGCCAGTGTCCCACTCAACTGTAATAGTGTACTTCCAGGCTCCCAGACTGGGATCATCCGGGTTGGGCTCGGCTACACTCTCCCCGCTGAGCACGCACTGGGCCAGAGCCGGGCTGGAACCCGCCAATAATAAACATGCGACCAGCGCAATGAGCTTGGCAAATGATGCGATCGAACGGCTAGCCATGACGGATACCTCCAGTTTGGAGCCTGTCGTACATCAGCACGATGCCAACTTGAACTGTGATCCATCCTGGAAGGCCAAGAGACGAGCGGCGAGACGAGATACATGGAGTATGCGTTTGGCCTAAGAGAAATTGTCCCACGGAATCGCGAATATGTCAACCCAGTGCACGTATTCCTGGCCCGCTAGTGGCTGATATCAGGAATCGCCCACACTGGTTGTGACGTCCTACTCAGCGCATCTGCGGCGGTTGAGTTGCCTTGGCTGCAAGCGACCATTTTCGGCATTGTCGCCTGTGTTGGTCCAGCAGACCGGAGGTGTCGCATGTCATCGCCCCTGGCTTGGAAGTCCGGCCTAGAAGAGCGCGTAAATGAATGGCGCCAAGGCTGACCCTTCCGCGAAGACAATCAGCAGGCTGAGCAGGATCAGAATGAAGAGCACTGGTCCCAGCCACCACTTCTTGCGCACCTTCATGAACTGCCAGAGTTCAGCGAGAATGCTGATCTTGCTCATCTGTTTCCTCCGGGAGCGGGCCCTCGACGATCCTTGGCAGCCTGCTTGTCTCCCCAAGCATCCACTGCGGGCTAGTCCGAGCTTCTTCCCAACCATCCACTGTGGACTGGCCCGAACTGCTCCCCAACCGTTCACTGCGGGTTAGCCCGAGCTTCTCCCCAATCATCCATTGCGGGCTAGAACATCCGTTCCATCCGCTGCGGTGACGGGTCCCGCGGCTCCCGCGCGTGCCAGTAGCTCTCCGCCTGCTTGTCGAACCGCAGTTCCATGGGGTCTTTGCGAAGCAGCTTCATGATCAATCCCGCCGGGGTGAAGATTACCAGGAAAATGATCCCGAGGATGACCCGCGTCATCACCCAACCCATAGCGCGGGCCACTCTCATCCACACCCGCTCGATAGGCCTCAAGGCCA
>JAGMDA010000660.1 GCA_023128935.1 Candidatus Eiseniibacteriota bacterium
GATCGACCGCCAGGACATCTTAAAGCCCAAAGCTAAGCCCTCAAACCCCAAAGGCGTTGTCGACATTCTACACGGCTACCTTTTCGCTAAGGAAAAGTCTATCCTCCGCGCAAAAAATCCATATCGATCACTTAACTCCTATCTTGTCCAACTGGATATTCCGCAGCCTAAAGCCCCTTCTGCACAACCCGGCACCCTCCACTTAATGCCCGCAGGCGGCAAACGCCGCTACGAAAACCAGCTTAGCGAACTCTACATGAGCTCGCGCCAATTCAAAGACATCAGGAAAAACTTCGCCACGCGCTTCCGCGAATTTCTCCTCGATTCAGGCCGCTTCGACTACATCTTCGTTGACGCCCGCACAGGATTCTCCGACGAGGGCTACATCGCTGCTAAGTTCCTCTGCGACCACCTGATCGTCCTCTCAGGACTAAATGACCAGAACATCAAAGGCACTGCCGACTTCCTCACTAAAGTTGCAGCTTGGATGAACGAAGACGCAGGACCCCAAAAGGTGGTCCTTGCGGCCAGCCCTGTATGCGAATACGAGGACGATCCAAAGAAAAAACGCTACAAAGAAGCACGCAACACATTCAAAAAAGTAACCGGTGCCGACATAAGATTCTCCTTGTCTCTGCCCTACCACCCCCGGCTCTCCCTATACGAAGAACTCGTCGCTGTCAACTGGCCTGATAGCGGCCTTGGACGCGCCTATCGTACCCTCGAACGCATTATCAGGGATATCAACGATGACACCGCGGCCCATTGGGCCAAGCGCACACGCGACGCCCTCGAGCACCGAAAGATAGATGTCTTCGGCACCGCCATTACCGAACTCGCCGCTATCGACCGTGAGCAGGCCGTAAACCTCGCCCGACAAACCAGCGTTGCACTTGAAGACTCCGCAGGCGAGCGCGCAAGGGAAATCCTTCCGATATTTGACTTGCTTCAGAAGATCGACCCGGATGAGCCCATCCACGCCCTGCAGGCCGCCCGCGTCGTCAGGAGTGCTCGCCTCAGCAACCGCCAGGTCCTCAAGTATTTAGCACGTGCTGAAGCCATTGCGCGCCTGCAAGACTACCACCCAATGCTACCTGTCATCCTTATAGAGCGAGCGAGCTGCTTGGCCGACTCCGACCCCGCCAGTGCACGTGATGCAATACAGGAGGCTCTCGTGCTCAGCAAGGCCCATGACACGCAAGTTCTCAGAATCCGTCGGCTCCTCCAAGCCTCGGATGCTGACGAACTCCTCCCCGACTATACCGCCGCCATCACCCATGCTGAGCACGCCCTGCACATTGCGCGAAACCTCGACCAAAAAGATTCCATACTCTCGGCCCTCGCGCGATTGGAATGGCTGCATCGCCGTCAAACCAATTACGCCGATGCCCGCCAGGTAGCCGAAGAACTCTTCAAGCTATCCACCCAGTTGGACAACTCCCGTTACGTGCTCAACGCACTCGAGAGTCTCGCAGAATTGGACATGCATCATGGGAACTATTCCGCAGCCCGCAGGCGATTCAATGATCTTCTCAAAATCTCTCGCGAACAGAACGCCAGCCTGTACATAGCGGCAGCACTTAAAGGTCTGGCGGATCTGAATTGCGATGAAGGCAGTTTCGCCAAAGCACGCAGCCAATCCAGGGAGGCCTTCACGATCTTCAGTGAACTGAACCTCCGTGATGGAATCTCGGCCATGCACTACGCGATCTCGTCGTTTGATCTTGCTCAAGGCGATTATAACGCTGCTAAGAGAGGAGCCAAGAAGTCCTTGCACATCTTTCACCGATCGCACAACCGCCAAGGTATCAGTA
>JAGMDA010000661.1 GCA_023128935.1 Candidatus Eiseniibacteriota bacterium
GAGCAGGGCCGATCCTCCGGGCAGGAATCTCCGTCTGGGCCGCAAGAGGGTGCCCTTTCCGATGAGGAGTGGACGAAGCAGCTCGAGGAGAATGAGATCTACCGGTCCGAACACCCCGACGATCCCCGGCCGCTCTACAATCTGGGTAACCTCTATCATTTGAGAGGTGACTTCCCGCAGGCCCAGGAATTCTACGAGATCGGCAGCGGCCGCGCGCCAGGACGCCTTGCATCTCAGCTGGCCTATAACTATGGCAACAACTTGCATCGGCAGGGCAATCTCCTTGAGGCGCGCGAGGTCTATGCCAAGGCGCTGCGACTGAACCAGGAGAATGAGGACGCGAAACTCAATCTGGAGCTGACCCAGCTACTGCTTGATCAGCTCTCCCAGATGCCGGACTCCTCGTCGCAGCCGGGCTCCTGTGATCAGGATTCCGGGGACCAGAAGTCCGACAACCAGGAAAGCGGTGAGGATGAGAGCCCGGAGGATGGATCCCAGGGTCAGGAGGATTCACAGCCGCAGGAGCGCCAGGAGCAATCCGGCGAGGATTCGAGCGAGCAGGACAAACAGGACGAGCAGGACAAGCAGCAGGATTCCTCTCAACAGGAGCGGGGCCAGGAAGAGTACTCGCAGGATCAACAAGATCGACGGCCAGATGAGGAGCAGGATTCCCAGTGCGATCAGGAATCATCGGATCGCTCGGTTGCCGAGCCAGACAGTGTGGTGGATCTGGAGACCATGCAGCTGATGCAGATCCTCAAGGGGCTGGAGGCGACAGAGAAGGAGTTGCTGCAGAAGCGCTTCCAAGCCAGATCCCGCAATACGCGCGTAGAGAAGGATTGGTAGGAGAGATGCATCCTCCGGCCCACGCGATGCCGGTGCCTACTCGCAATCTCCGTGTAGAGAGGGATTGCAGGGAGGGGTGGGGGCGATGAAACGACACCAGCCACAGGCCACTTCAAAGCCGCAGCAGGGGCTTGGCGGGAAGTTCAGGCTCGAGCAGATGCGCGCGCCGGCGGCTTTATTGATGTTCCTATTCCTTGTGAGCGCGGCCGGCATTGCGGCCCCAGCTGGCGCCGGCGAGCCGCGCATCCGCACCGAGATCAATCGCAGCCAGGTCTCCGTGGGCGAGGTAGTTGTCCTTGAGGTTTCATTGGAGAACTTCTCCAGGCGGGCTAAGGCGCCACAGGTTCCCAAAACGGAGGGGCTTGAGATCTACGACGCAGGGCACAGCACGAACATCAGTTGGGTCAATGGTAAGTTCTCTTCCTCGATCATCTATACGTACAAGATCGCAGCCCGGAAAGAGGGCACTTATTCACTCGGGCCAATCACAGTCGAAGACAAGGGGCGCCTCTATCGGGGTGAACCCGTCACGCTACGGATCACCGCTGCTGGTGGCCAGGCTCCCGCTTCGAGGCAGGGGGGCACGCGCCAAAGCGACCACTCAACGAGCGGAGCGCCGGCAACGGCGCTGTTTGCCAGGATTGAACTGGACAAGACACAGGCCTATCTAGATGAACAAATCGTCCTCCGCTTCCTGCTCTACCAGAGGACCGACATCCGATTATACGAGATTACTGGTTTTGAACCTCCCACCACAGAGGGGTTCTGGCGAGAGGATTTGGGGCCCCAACGCGACTACCGCGTCGAGATCGATGGGAACTACTACGATGTGCGGGAGATTGCCTGGGCGCTTTTCCCTACCAAGGCCGGTGAGCTTGAGATCGGACCGGGGCGCATCGTCTGCCATGTGCCCGACCGTTCCCGCCGTAGGGGGGGGGGCTCGGTTTTTTTTGGAGGGAGCATCTTTGGCCGCCGGCAGATTCCGCTGACGACCGAGGCGAGGCGCATTCAGGTGAAGCCGTTGCCCCAACACGATCGACCTGAAGGCTTTACGGGTACCGTGGGAGAGTATGAGATCGATGCGCGGTTTGATGCACCGGAAGCCAAACAGGGCGAACCGCTGGCGCTCATAGTCAGCGTACGTGGCTCCGGCCATGTCCAGACGATTGCCGAGCCCGAGTGGCCCCAGTGGGAGGGCTTGCGGGTCTATGATTCGGGAGAAGCGGTCTCGGTGGAGAAGAAGGATGGCCGAGTGGTGGGAGAGAAAACCTTCACGCAGGTCCTAATTCCTACGCGGTCTGGACCGCTTTCTCTGGATCCGGTTTGCCTGACTTTTTTCAACCCCCGCCAGGAACGATATGCAGCGATCTGCTCCGGCCCGCTGCAGATCGATGTGCATCCGCTCATTATGTCACCGGGGGGATCTGGCGCCGAGGGCATCGTTGCGTTGGGAGATGACATCCTTTACATCCGCACCGATTTGCTGGAGGGACTTAAGCCGTCACGGCCAGACCAGCTGTCCTGGTTCTGGCTTGTCCATCTTCTGCCGTTAGGGATCGTTGCGGGAGCTGCCTGGTTCCGCCGTCACCGACTGGTGTTGGAACGTAATCCTTCCCTGGCTCGGCGGGCTGGGGCCGCCAAGAGGATGCGCGCACGCTTGGCTCGGATCAACACGGGCGAGTCGGCATCGCGGGTGGCAGGGGATCTGTCCGAAGCCTTCGAGGTCTATCTGAGCGATTGGTTGGATCTGGAGGTGCGCGGCCTGCGGCGCGCGGACCTGCGCAATGCGCTCGCTGATGCTTGGATTTCGGCTGAACTTCTCCAGCAGACGCTATCGCTGCTGGATTGGGCGGATGAGGTGCGCTTTGGGGCTGGTGGTGCCGGGGAGATACGGCAGCGGATGGAGATCTCCGCTGCCCTCGTTCGAGAGCTTGAGAGTGCTCTGAGAGGATCAGCACTTGGAGCAGGCCTATGAGCCATGCGTGCCAGAGAACCCCGATGCGGGGTAGGGGAAATGCGGCTGGCCTGCGCAGGGTGACTATGCGGAGCGCTTACTTGTGCTGTTGCCTGCTCAGCCTGGCGGCACTGCCCAGCGCCGCGGGGGCCGGTATGGCACCCCCTCAATCTGTCGTTGAATCGATCCGTGAGGCTGGGGCTGCCTACGAAGCCAGTCGCTACGGGGAGGCTGTTGAATGCTATCGTCAAGCGCTGGCGCTGGGGTGGTGTTCTGCGGCGCTCTACTACAACCTGGGTTGTGCCAGCTACAAGGCCGGTCGGATCGGGTGGGCCGTGGCGTATTTCGAAGAGGCCAGACGGCTTTCCCCGCGAGATCCGAACATCAGGCACAACTTGAGAACCGTCACCTCCAAGGGGCGAGACCGATTGCCTGAGAAAGAAAGCTCCAGATTGCTGGGCTTGCTTTCTGGGCTGCTGGACAGCTACTCGCCATCAGATGTAGTCCGGATCATAGTTGCTCTGTTCTGGCTGGGTGCCCTGGTTCTCGCAGTCCACTGGACGGGACGGGAAGCATTGCGGAGGTGGAGCCGCTGGGGGCTTGCGCTCGTTGCCCTGCTCGTCGGACTCAGCACCATCGGCCTGATGCTCAAGGCCTACCAGATCGCATCGGCGCCTTCAGGAGTGATTGTAGTAGAGGAAGCCCAAGTACGTTCGGGCCCGCGGGAGGGTGAGACAGTTCAGTTCGTGCTCCACGCGGGCACCCTATTGCACATGGGAAGGCCAGCGGGTGAGTGGAGGGAAGTGTGGATCTCGGACCAGATGCGAGGCTGGGTTACCGAGGAAGCCGTGGTAGCGTTGATTAAACCTCGCTGGCTCCCGTAGCGCAGGTGGCTGGGGGACGCGCGTGGGTCAACAGCAGGAGGACGCCAGGCACGCTATTGCCAGTGACCCATACGGATTCTCAGGTTGTGTTGTGCTTGATCGGGCGCTATCTTCACTCGGCGTGAGTGGGGTCTTCAGCGACGCCAGCTCTTCTAATTCAGAAGGAGAAGAAATGACTGCAGAGGAGGTTCTCTCCTACTTCAGCCCAGACCGCTTCATAAATGGCCTGCGTGCGCGCTCGAAAGATGGGGTCCTCAGCGAGATGAGCCGGATTCTTGCGGAGGATGACGACATCCGCGATCCAGGTCTGCTCCTCGAGATGATCCGCCGCCGGGAAAGTCTCGGGAGCACTGGGCTTGGCAAGGGTGTGGCTATTCCGCACGGGCGCAGCACGGCCGCCACGCAGACGAAGGTCGTTTTCGCGGTATCCCGGCGCGGCATTGATTTCGATGCCATGGACAATGAGGTCTGCAGGATTTTTTTCCTGATCGTTGCGCCGTACGAGGACAACAAGCAGGAGTACCTGCCCCTACTGGGGAAGATCGTTGAAATGGTCAACCGCGAGGATGTCAGGGAGAAAATGTTCGCAGTGGAATGCTTTGACGAGTTTCAGGAGGTGGTTAGGGGGGCGCTAGGTGAGTGATCGGGTACAGAAGCTAGCGCAGCTTCAGGACCTTGAGTTGATGATTCGCGAAGTACAGGACCCGGCCAGCAAGGAGCAAGAGGAAGCGTTGGGCTTCTCTGTGGGAGGGCTTGAACAGCTGGAAAAGGCGCGCGAGAAGCTGATCAAACAGATTCCAGGGCAGGACTTGCGCGTCTACTGGCGCATCCGGAGACGCTACGAGCGAGCTGTGGTGCCGATCCTCAACAGGATCTGTCTGGGTTGCTTTCAGGAACTCCCCACGTCCAGGACGCGCGCGTTTACCGATAGCGATCCACTTCCTACCTGCGAGAGCTGCGGCCGGGTTCTCTATTGGCTTTAGGACCCCGGATCGGGTCGCGAGTGATGCTTAGAGATTTTACGCTCAGAGGCGTGATCCTACAGGATTTCTATCGGAGGGACTGTGGTCTCTTCGATCTCACGTTCCGCCAAGGGCGGATCGCGCACTTCCAGCATCTGCCGGATGGGGCACAGCGGAATCTCTATCTGACACCCGGCTTCCAGGATGCGCACAACCACCTGCTTCACCTGGGCCTTGCCCGGAAGCGCTGTGATCTTTCGGCCTGCACGTCACTGGACGAAGCCCTTCAGCTGCTGGTCGAGTACCGTGTTCACAACCAGGGACTACAGTCCGTTCTCTGGGCTGTGAACTGGGATGAGAGTGGTTGGTCGGATCGGAAAGCGCCAACGCGCGCGGAGATCGACCATGTAGTTCCCGATCTGCCTGTCGTGATGCGCAGGGTCTGCGGACATCGGGCCGTGCTCAATTCCCGCGCTCTGGAGAAAGCCAGCGATCACTGGGATGACCTCGATCCTGATGGTATCTTGACAGAACGCCAGTCGATGGAGCTCAGTGCCCTCTGGCCCCCCACGCAGGAGGAGCTGAAGGCGGCCCTTCTTGCGGCGCAGGACGTTGCCATCGCAAAGGGCATCACACGGGTTTCGGAGATGGGCTCTTACGGAGCGCTCGACTGCTACCTCGCCGTTGCGGAGAAGGGGCTGCTCAAGTTAGATGTGAACCTCTATCTCCCTCCTGATCAGCTCGACCGGGTTCAAGTACTATGCCGCCAAGATGCCTGCAGTGGGTCTGGGCTCCGCGTCGGTGGGATAAAGATCTTTGCTGATGGCTCCGTGGGTGCCCGCAGCGCAGCCCTACGCACGCCCTATGCAGATGCTTCGCATAAGGGAACCTTGCTCTATACGGATAAGGCGCTTTGCGAGCTGTTTGAACGTTGCTTGGCCGCCGATGTATGCGTGTCGGTTCACGCCATTGGTGATGCGGCCATCGATCAGATCCTCCGGCAATTGGAACATCTGGCTGCTGCGGGGAATGGGCTCGGGCCCGGGCGGGTGACAATCGAGCATGCCGAGATGATCGATGATGCCATGCTCGAACGGGCGCAGAAGCTGGGCGTGCACCTCTCATTGCAGCCCAACTTCGTTGCGCGGTGGCAGCAGCCGGGAGGGCTCTATGAGACCGCCCTCGGGAGCCAGCGGTGTCGGCGCATGAACCCCCTGCGTAGCGTCTGGGATCTGGAGATCCCCATGGTATTTGGCTCGGATGGAATGCCGATGGATCCAGCCCTTGGCCTCCACGGGGCTGTCTCGCACCCGGCGGAAGAGGAGCGCCTCACGGCTCAGGAAGCGCTGTCGGTATATCTGGGGGCGCGATCCAGACCGGCGGGCAGCTACTGGGAGCTGGAGGATTGGTGGGTGCCAGGCCGCGCCGACGGAGTGCTCTATAGGGAAGACCCGCTGGAGTTGACGGGGGGCGACCTCTCCCGCGCACTGGTGCAAGGGGTACTATGGCGCGGCCAGTGGGTGTTGGAACCACCGGCGGAGCTGTTTCGAGTGGGAGTGGTGCATGCCCGCTAATGGGACTGTGCGAGACCGCGAACATTTCCTGATCCAATCTGCCGCACGGCTCAACGAGGTGCTCGAGCGCCCCCGTCTCCTGGAGGTGATCCGCGACCTGAGCTGTGAGGTCTTCGAAGCCGAAGCCTGCTCGGTACTGCTGAAGAACAGATCGCGTGACAGCTTGGAATTCCACCTGGCCTTTGGTCAGCTAACCGATCCGTCCCGCACTCCACCGCTACGCCATGGCGAGGGGCTGGCGGGATGGGTGGCAGCCCGGGAGATGCCGGCGCTGGTCAATGACGCACCCTCAGACGCCCGCCTCCGTCCGGGCCTCGATCAGAAGATGGGTTTCACCATCCGCTCGATAATGGCAGTCCCGCTGCATCGTGCCTCTAAGGTGACCGGAGTATTGGAAGTTATCAATGCGCAACGCGCTGGCGGTTTCACAGCGGAGGATCTGGAACTGCTAGAAGCCTTGGGGAACCAGTTGTCCGTGGCGCTTGCGAACGCACGGCTATATGAGATGGTCCGCAGGGAGAAGCGCACAAATGAGCTGCTCTATCGGGTGGGGCTTGAGCTGGCGCGAACGCTGCGTCTGGAGGAGCTGCTCCCACTGCTAATTGAACTGCTTTCGGAGATGATCGACTTCGACGCCGTGAGCATCTACCTCTACCACCGGGAAATAGGGGTACTCGAGTGGTTCTACGGACATGGCTATCCAGATGGTTCGGAAGACCAGGTGCGGCTCAAGGTGGGGCAGGGGGCGGTCGGCTGGGCTGCCAAGCAGAAAGAGCCGCTCGTTATCCCGGATGTCTCGAAAGACCCGCGCTATCTGGCAGCCCGTCCCAGAACCCGCTCAGAGATGACCGTGCCGCTGATGGCGGAAGGCGAGCTAGTGGGGGTCTTCAACCTTGAGAGTGATAAGCCCAATGCGTTCCTTGAGCGGGATCTCAGACTGCTCTCCGCCTTTGGGAATCAAGCCGCGATTGCCATCCAGCGCGCATGGCTTCACAACCAGGCCATCGAGAAGAGGCGTCTGGAGGAGGAGATCCGGATCGCGCGCAGGATCCAGCGCAGGCTATTGCCTGCCGACAACCCGGTCCTGCGCGGTCTCGACATTGCAGCCTTCAACCATCCATCGCTGGAGGTCAGCGGCGACCTCTATGACTTCGTTGAGATCACATCAGACCAGGTGGGTATTGTGATCGGTGACGTATCCGGCAAAGGGATCGCGGCAGGGATTATGATGGCGGCCTTCCGTGCCAGTCTGCGGGCTGAGATCCGGAATAACTACGCGATCGCGGTCATCCTTTCGAAGGTCAACCGGCTCATGTGGGAGAGTACCGAGGATACGGCCTTCGTGACGGCGGTCTATGGAGTGCTCGATCGGTCTCGGGGACGGTTGACCTACTCGAACGCAGGCCACAATCCGCCCGTGCTCATTCGGCGAACGGGTCGGATCGAGTGGCTGGAAGAAGGGGGACTCATTCTGGGCAGTTTCCCACGCGCCGTCTATCGGGAGGGCTTCATCGACCTACAGGAGGGGGATCTGCTTG
>JAGMDA010000662.1 GCA_023128935.1 Candidatus Eiseniibacteriota bacterium
TCTCCAGCTACGCCACGGGGATTTCCTCTTCTGGCACTGTGCGCATGCTCAAGGACCTGGACCATGACATCTCCGGGCGCGATGTCTTAATCGTAGAAGATATTATCGACAGCGGGCTCTCGCTTTCCTACCTGCGCAAGAATCTGCTCTCCAGAAACCCGCGCAGTCTATCGATTGCCACGTTGCTCGACAAGCGGGTACCGCGGGAGCGCAAGGTCTACGTCGACTATGTCGGATTCGAGATCGACGACAAGTTCGTGATCGGATACGGGCTCGACTATGCCGAGCGTTTCCGGGAACTGTCTTTCATTGCAGTGATGGATGACGGTGATATCAAGGCAGCCGATTCTGCGCGCGCGGGGCACGGCAGCGTTCACATCCCATAGCCTTTCCAGGCTTGCCGCCTGCACCGGGTGGGAGAGGAGGAAGATGACTCATCATCATATCCCGGAGATCTTCTTTGTGAGCATCTGTGGCAACATTGGCGTCGGCAAGTCACTCTTTGCCGAGCGTTTGGGGCGCCTGATGGGTCTGGAGGTCTACTACGAGCCCGTGATGCAGAACCCCTATCTGGAGCCATTCTACGCGGACATGCAGCGCTGGGCCTTCCACCTGCAGATCTACTTCCTGGCCGAGCGCTTCAAGGTCCAGAAGCGGATGAATCGTCTCGGTCAACCCTTTATACAGGATCGTACGATCTACGAAGACGGGGAGGTGTTCGCGCGTGTGCTCCATGAGCGTGGCGAGATGGATCACCGGGATTTCGATGCCTACATTGCTCTGTTCCGGGAAATGGTGGACTACCTGGCGCCTCCCGGACTGCTGATCTACCTGAAGGCCAGTCCGGAGACGCTGCGCCGACGGATAGCCACGCGCGGCAGATCCTGTGAAGCGGGTATTGAGATGGCCTATCTCGAGCAGCTCGAGTCGGCCTACAGGGATTGGGTTCCGCGGATGAAGGCTCGTTGTCCAGTTGTCGAAATAGATACTGAGGACATGCGCTACCCACCTGGGCGCAGGGTATTGGATGGGATCATCAGGCGGATCTACGAGGAGGCGCACCCACGGGGTGTCGAGCTAGCTCCGACTCCTCACTAGGCTTCGCTACGCGCGTACGTTGGCGAGGGAGGAATCCAGGACCGTGAAGGCCTCAGGCAGATCGAAGACTTCGGTGGGCGCGAGAGCCTCCAAGGCATCTAAGACCGCCCATCTGTCCAAAGTCCGCAAGGCCTCAATGGACTCCAAGGCGGGGCACCGCTCTCGCGATAGGCAACAGGTTTGGTCGGCGTCGGACCGTGAGCAAGTGGGGTCTCGGCGAGTGCTGATTGGGGTGGCAGGTGGCACCGCCTCGGGCAAGACGATGGTGGCAGACCGGATTGGGACGGAGCTGGGCACAGGCAAAGTGGTGGTCATCAAGCAGGATTCTTACTACAGGAATTTGAGCGGCTTATCGCTGGAGGAGCGCAAGAAGGAGAACTTCGACCACCCAGACGCGTTCGACAAGGAACTGCTCTACACCCACGTGCGGCGCCTGCTTGGGGGGGGCGGCATAGAGTTGCCCGTCTATGATTTCAAGCGCCACCTGCGACTAAAGAAGACGATTCCGATATCAGGATGCCAGATCATCATCCTGGAGGGCATCCTTCTGCTCTATGACCCGCTGTTGCGGGCCCTCATGGACATAAAGGTCTACATCGATACCGATCCCGACATACGTCTCCTGCGCCGTATCCGGCGAGATGTCAATGAACGCGGCCGAACCCTGGAGTCAGTACTGGAACAATATGAGAACAGCGTACGGCCCATGCACCTGCAATTCATCGAACCTTCAAAGCGCTACGCGGATGTGATCGTCCCAGAGGGTGGCCATAATACGGTGGCCATCGATCTGCTGGTGACCAAGATCCGCTCGATCCTCGCAGCAGGGACGGGGGCTGCAGGATGATGACCTATGGAACACCGCAGGGAACCGGATGGATTGAGGTTGTCTGCGGCGGCATGTTCAGCGGCAAGACCGAAGAGCTGATCCGCAGGCTGCGGCGCGCGCAGATTGCCAAGCAGCGTGTCGCCATCTTCAAGCCCGTTATGGATGACCGCTACGACTCCGATGAGATCGTCACCCATGACCGCATCAGTATCCCCTCCGTGCCTGTCCGCCATCCGCGCGAGATCCTGGAACTGGGGCGCGACGCTCAGGTGCTCGGGATCGACGAGGTTCAGTTCTTCGACCGCACGATCGTTGATGTCTGCCAGCAGCTGGCCCGAGGGGGAACACGTGTGATTGCGGCAGGTCTCGACACGGACTACTGTGGGCGTCCGTTTGAGCCGGTGCCGGAGCTGCTCGCGGTAGCCGAGTACATCACGAAGACGCATGCGGTCTGTGTGGTTTGTGGCAATCCTGCCTGCCGCACACAGCGACTCGTGCGGGGCGGCGACCGGATCCTCGTGGGCGGAATCGAGGCCTACGAGCCCCGTTGCCGCCGCTGCTATGAGGCTCCCGAGGAACCGGAGCTGTTTGCGGAACCCGCCAAAAAGTTAACTACCAAGCAACCAACTGCGCGCAAGAAGGTGGCAGACGAGGATCCGGATAGAGGGTTGCTGTGAGCAAGGAGATGAACATGCCGATGACAGGCGCTGTCCGGGAGATCCGGGCGCATCCGCGCGCTAGCGTAGCCATGCACGGTTTAGTCGTGCTGCTTGCCGCAACAGCCTGCCTGGGTTTTGCGCTGCTTGCCGGCTGCGGCGGCGGAGATGATGGCCATCAGAGGGGCGTCCTGCACGTGGGCCTGGTCTTTGACGTCGGGGGGCTCGGCGACAAATCCTTCAACGATCTTGCATACGCTGGACTGATGCGAGCACATGATGAAGTGGGGATCAGCTTCGAGTACTTCGAGCCAACGCAGAGTTCTGAGCGCGAGGGGGCGCTGCGGCTATTTGCGCAGGGTGATGCGGAGCTTATCATCGGCGTCGGATTCCTCTTCACAGACGACATCCGCGCCGTGGCCGAGGACTTCCCCGACAAGTATTTTATCTGCATCGACTACACCTGGACTGAAGGCGACAGCGTGCCGGCCAATCTGGTGGGCCTGAAATTCCGCGAGGAGGAAGGCTCCTTCATGGTGGGAGCCATGGCCGCCATGGTTTCGGAGACCGGTGTGATCGGTTTCGTGGGCGGCATGGATATCCCGCTCATTCATAAGTTTGAAGCCGGCTATCGAGCAGGGGCGCTGCATGTGAACCCCGGGATGAGGGTCATGGTCAACTATGCCGGCGTCACCGACATGGCATTCAAGAACCCCTCGAAGGGCAAGGAGCTTGGGCTGGCCCAGTACGAGCAGGGTGCCGACATTATCTTCCACGCGTCGGGATCGACAGGCCTGGGCGTGTTTGAAGCAGCGCGTGAGAAAGACAAGCTGGCGATCGGGGTGGATGCCGATCAGTCGGCAGAAGCCCCGGGCCTGATCTTGACCAGCATGATAAAGAATGTGGATCTTGCTGTATTCGAGCAAATTAGACGCACTATCGAAGGCAGTTTCGAGGGCGGGGTGCTCGTGTTGGGGCTCCGCGAGGGAGCCGTGGGGTACATTCGGAATGAAAGCAATGAGCAGTGGCTAACCCCGGAGATCGTTGCGCGCCTGGACGGGATTCGGGATGCGATTGTAGCTGGCTCTATCACAGTGCCGATCAAATAAGGCGCGACATTGCAATGGCAGACTCCTCTGGTGCAAATCCTATGTGGCGAGACAGTCCGATTGCTGAGTCATAAGGTGCTGAGCTGATGACAACCGAGCATTCGCGGGCCCCGCAAGTCAGCATGGAAGGGGTAACGCGCCGCTTCGGCACAAACCTGGCCAATGACAATATCGATCTGACGCTGATCCCTGCCTCCATCCACGCGCTCGTGGGAGAAAACGGCGCGGGAAAATCAACCTTGATGCGCATCCTCTATGGCCTGCTCCGCTGCGATGACGGGCGCACACTGATCGATGGTCGCCCGGTTGCGATCTCCTCACCGGCGCAAGCTCTCGAGCGCGGGATCGGGATGATTCACCAACACTTCATGCTCGTGCCAACGATGACCGTGCTGGAGAACGTTGTCCTGGGGGCCCCGGGAATGCGCGGGCTTCGCCGCCTTCCTCGTGAGCAGCTCGCTCGGGATCTGAAAGGTCTCTTCCAGAGCTATGGCTTCGATCTGGATCCAAAGGCCCGCGTCGACTCGTTGGGCGTGGGCGGACGCCAGCGCGTAGAGATCGCGCGGATGCTCTACCGCGGGGTGCGGCTCCTGATCTGCGACGAGCCGACCGCCGTGCTGGCACCGCCTGAGGTTGCATCGCTCTTTGGGATCCTGCGCCGCTTCCGCGAGGAAGGACGGACCATTGTGTTCATTACACACAAGCTACCCGAAGTGCTCGAGATCGCAGACAGGGTAACGGTCTTGCGCCGCGGGAGGGTTGTGGGAGAGGCGGAGGGGCAGGAGATCAATCGAGACCGGCTGGTGCGGTGGATCATGGGCGACCAGTGCAGCGATGGCATCGCCGCCGGGCCGCGGGAGGGTGAGGCAGGAGGTGAGCTGGCAGTGCCGCGGGGCGCCCGGGAAGCACGATCCCGGGAAGTGGCGGGTGAAGCGTCGGATGACATGATGGGCCTCGAGACTCGGGATCTGGGCCTCCTCGGGCCGGGCGACCGGCCGCTACTCCAGGATGTCTCCTTGAGCGTGGGCGCCAGCGAGATCCTTGGCGTGGCTGGGGTTGCCGGAAATGGCCAGCGGGAGCTGGCGGAAGTCGTCTCTGGTCTGCGGCGCTTCTCGCAGGGCAGGCTTCGCGTCGGCCGCGTCTGGTTTGAGGCGCTCGAGCGCGTTGCGCCAGAGAGGCGCCCCGCCCTCATCCCGGAGGATCGGAGCAGCGAGGGCCTCATCGGCACCTTTCGGCTTTGGGAGAATCTGCTCATGGGCCGCACCGGAGAGGTTGCATTCGCGCGACCCTATTGGTATGCGCACCAGAGCGCGCGGGCTTGGGCCATGCCGATTCTGCGGCGTTTCCGCATCGACCCGGCGGATCCGGAGGCGCCAGCCGATGCCCTCAGCGGCGGCAACCAGCAGAAGGTTCTCTGCGCGCGGGAGATGTCACGAGGCCGCAGCGTACTAGTGGCCTGCCAGCCGACGCGCGGAATCGATTTGGTCAGCACCGCCTTCCTGCATCAGATGCTCCGCGAGTTCCGGGAGCGTGGAGGCAGCGTGCTGCTCTTCTCCGCCGACTTGGATGAAATCCTGGCCCTCTCGGATCGCGTGGCCGTCATCTATCGTGGACGCTTGGGTGAGATGGTTCCACGCGCGGAACTGGATCTGGCATCCGTAGGCCGCGCCATGGTGGGTGTTGCTGAATGAGGGCTTCTATGAGCAGCCACTCGCGTTTTCAGCACCGTGAGCGGCATCGAGGGGCGGTTCAGCTCCTCCTAGAAAGACAAGCTCAGAGTCAGAAATTGGACGAAAGGGGGCCAGTCGTGGGGTCAAAGTTGATAGAGTAAGGACTCCGGCCAGATCAATAACTTCCACCGTATAAATGGCTTAGAGTGGCCCAACCGAATCCTGACGCGGTACC
>JAGMDA010000663.1 GCA_023128935.1 Candidatus Eiseniibacteriota bacterium
ATCAAAATCCTGGACCGCGCGAATGTCGGTGAGGATCAGGAAATCAATGTCACCTACAAACGCGCTGGTGGGTTTGGCCAGGCCAGCAAGACCCTAGTTGGCGTGGCTGCCTTCTATCAGCCCGAGGACTCGAAGTTCAATATGTCCAGCTCGTGGCTCTACCAAAGCTGCGGGAGCCCGGATCGCCGCCCGCGATTGGGTTCAGAACCAACGCGGACCACCGTCGGCGAGATGGCTGCCAGCTACCGCACTGAATCGATGGGCCTGACACGCATGCTGGATCGATTACCGATGCTGGAGGCCAGGCGCCCTTCGAAGATCACCGTTGACGGTGGGATTGGCGTTAGCTTCCCGAATCCGAACACACGCAACGATCTTTACATCGATGACTTCGAAGGCGTGGCAGACGACACCTACATCCGGCTCAACCGGCTAGCGTGGAAGCCCTGCGGACTGCCGCTGGCCGCGCCGGGGGAGAGCGATTCCGCCAAGGCGGCCAGGAAGGCTGAGCTCTGGTGGTATACGCCGTTTCGCGGGACCAGGGAGGGTGATCTCAACCCCACGCTGGAGTACCTGGAGGCCAAGGATCACAAGCAGGTCCTAGAACTGCAGTTTTGGCCCTATCCCTCACCCGAGGGCCTCGTGGGCGACTTCTGGGATGCGGACAGCTCCTGGGCCGGCATTGTTCAGGGACTCTCGGGCAGCTACCTGGATCTCACGCGCGCGCGTTTCCTTGATATCTGGATCAATGACTTTAAGCGTTGGGATCCAGGCGCGCCGTACCCTGCGGATCGCCGCGGGACAATGTATGTGGAACTCGGCCGCATGAGCGAGGATGCGATCTGGGCCCGGCGGCCCATTGATGGCACAACGGGCAAGGTCACCGGTAGCCCGCACGTCCCACCCAATGGGGCGCTGGACACGGAGGACACGAACTACGATGGGGAGCTGGATCTAAGCGACAGTCGCGATGAAGACACCGGACTTGATGGAGTACTTGGGAAGGAGGGTGGCGCCAACGATGACGGGGCCAATGACGACTACGGCTACTCCGCTGATTCAGAGCGAGAGTACTCCGAGTACCCCGAACTCTGGGAGACCTACAAGCAGATCAACGGCACCGAGGGCAACGGCAAGCTCGACACCGAAGATCTGGACGCGGACAATAGTTTCAAGCGGGTGAATTCCTACTTCCAGTTCAAGGTGGATCTAGCCGACACGAGTGTCGTCGAGACAGACGTTGCTCACGATTATGGGAACCGCGATGACGTACGCGACATCACTGAGGACAACGGGTGGCGGCGGATCCGGATTCCGCTGAGTGATGCGTTTGTGGATGCTTGCATCAACGATCCTGATTGGACGGAGATCAAGCACTTGCGGATCTGGTTCACGGCGATGGGGGATCCTCCCCCGGGTGAGGCGCACCGGATCCAGATAGGCGGCATTGAAATCCGGTCGAACCGCTGGATGGCCGAAGCGATTCGTGACACGTCGGGCACTGATGTGGACCCAGACGCGCTGATTGCGATGGAGGAGGATTTCTTTCCGGGCGTGGTCAGCAACAAGGAGAACGCTGACATCTACGACGCGCCCTTCGAGGTGCATCGGGATCGCGACAAAGACAATGTGCCGGAGAAGGAGCAATCCCTAACGCTGGAGGTGAGAAACTTCCAGCCCGGACACACAGGCAGCATCTATATGCCCTTCTTGCGCGAACAGAGCTACATGGGCTATGAGTTTCTTGAACTCTGGTTGAACAGCACGATCCCGGAGCATCAGGATGCGGACTTCTACTTCCGATTGTGCAAGGATGCCAATGTTGATACTACGCATTACTACGAGTACCGCGTTCCTGTTCCGAAGAAGGCCGCAGGCAAACGCAAAGGGTCGTGGAAGCGGGTGAAGATCCGCCTGACAGATATGAGCGACCTGAAGAACAAGGTGGATGAATACAATGCCATGCATCCCTCGGATTCGACGCGGATCGATACGGCCAGTGTGCGCCTCGATGATGGCGCGCGCCTTTCCATCAAAGGTCAGCCCAATCTCACCAAGATCAAGCGGATCACAATGGGCGTGCAGAATCCGCCCGACGCCGAGGTCATTGAGGATGCCAGCATTTGGGTGGACGAGCTGCGCCTCACCGAGGTGCATCGGGATGTGGATGTTGCCTATCGAGTCCAGGTCCGCGCGGAGCTATCCGACTTTGGCAAATTCGATCTGAGCTACAAACGCGTCGGGGCCGATTTCGCCAGCATCAGTGGCGGAGGGACCAGGCAACGCAAGGAGACCGAGACCGCGTTGAGCACGAATGCGAGCCTGCCCATTGATCGGTTGCTTCCCAGGCAGCTCGGCCTGCGCATGCCGTTCAGCTACTCCTATGACAGAAGGAAGCGCGTTCCCAAATACCGCACGAACGATGACCTGCTGGTTGGTGATGCCCCCACCGACCGGGATGTGACTGAATCGGCAAACCGGAGCATGAGTCTTTCGCTCTCTCGGAACAAGTCGCGCAGTGGCCTTCTCAAGTACACGCTGGATGCCGTTAAAGTGAGCGGCTCCCATAAGACGTCCTACTCCGGATCGCCCCTCAGCCAGGACTCAACCCGGACTGCCAGTATGAGCGTGAACTACAACACATCGCTTGGCAGCCTTGGGGATATGCGCCTCTACCGGAACTGGAAAGTGCGCCTAACGCCCACTAATGTAGGCGCAAGCCTCAACCGGAGCCAGACAACCCGAACCCGCTATCGCCGCGAAAACGGCGACCTAACACGCCCCTTCTTTCTCGATGATGATCGCACGACGCAATCTGGCGCCCTGAGCCTGACGACGGGTATGCGACCGATCCAGGCGGTCACCTACAATTTCAGGCAAAACCGGAACCTCATGCTCAAGGGTACGGCCCTCTACATCGGGGGACTGAATCTGGGGACCGAGACCTCGCGGCAGGAGGATCTTAACGCCACGCACACGCTGCGACTGCTCAGAGGGTGGTTTGAACCGCGGCTCAACTGGAAAGGTACCTTCAAGGGTACCTTCAACGAGCAGAGCAGCGGAACGGGAGGGAGTCTCAAACGATCGCATACCCTTACGAACAACAGGTCGGGCTCGATCTCAGGCGAGATTCCGTTGAGCAAGCTGCTGGGTTTACTCGGACAGATCTCGTCCCGCTCGGGGAAGGAGAAGGACGAGAAGGAAGAGGGCGAAAAGGACGATTCCCGGGAGCAGGAGCAGCCAGAAGGCACTGAGTTCAGAAATGACCGCCCCTCGGACCCCAAGAGATCGACGTCACGCCGCCCGGCCCGGGGCGGTGTTGCCAGCAGCGGATTGAGTGGAGCGGTCGCAAAGATCGTCAGGCTGACTCGGACCAATGGATCCTTCAGCGCCGGTGAGCAGAGCACCTATAGCCGTGTCCTTGGCAAGCCCACCATTGCCTATCAGCTGGGCCTGAGCATGGATCCAGGGGTCGTGCAACTGTCGAACGGGCGTGAATCGCGGAGCAAGAACCAGGGCTATGGCATCGATATGGATTTCAAGTTCCTGAAGACGGTCTCCGTTTCCACGACGTTCAAGCGGTCGAAGTCCCAGTCGATGTCGAGCGGAACTCACACGGAGAATATCGAATCCCGATGGCCGGAGATGGACGTCCGGTGGGGAGATCTGGCCAAGAGGTTCAGACTGAAGCGCTTCATCCAAACCGCGAAGGCCAGCACCCGTTACTCGCGTAAAGAGAAATCTTCCAAGCAGGAGGGGGAACTCAGAAAAAGGGAGACCAATGCGCAGTGGGGTCCGCTTGTGGACCTCAATATGGGGTTCAGCAACGGGGTGTCGGTTGTCTTCCGGCTGGACTACAGCTCGTACTGCACTGAGGACCTGAGCGGCTGGCACCGGGAGAGTAACCGGACGAATACGCGGCTCTCGCTATCTGCCAAGAAGAACTTCAAGATCACACGTGAAGTGACTATGCCGCTGACCGGAAGCAAGCAGCGGGTAACGACCAGGCTGGATCTCGGGATGTCGCTCAAGCTTGACCGGAATCGAAATGCCACACAGGAGGAAGGTCACAAGGAACAAGTGACGGCCGATACAAACCGGCTTGATTTCTCTGTGGACGGAAGCTACCAGTTTACTCGGAGCATAACTGGTAGGGTTGCCATCAGCTGCGGGGAGAATGCAGACAACAAGAACAAGACCAAGACTTCCCGGTATGTGGCGGTGAACCTCTCAGCGGGCTTCACTTTCTGATGCGCGGCGCGCGTTGCGTCGAGGATACCACCGGGGGCAGACGGGTAGAGCCATGGGGATGGATGGACGACTGAATCTGTGCGCGTCGGCGGCATCCGGGATCCTGCGGGTAGCGGTCGCGGTGGTGTTCCTGCTGGCTCTGCCCCTTGGTCCATGCGCCTGGGCCTTCCCCACGGCGGCCGCCTGGGAGCACCTGATTATCCAGTGTGAGATGGGTCCCCGCAACCCCGGGTCCGAGGGCCACCGGCGCTGCGGCGCCTACATCCGCCAGGTCCTGGAGGCTGCTGGCGGTCGTGTGTCTCTCCAACGGTTCCTCCACAAAGCCCCCGGGCTTCCCAAGGCGGTTGAGCTGACGAACTTCCTGGCACGCTTCGGGCCGTTGCGGGATGGCGGATTGCTCCTGGGAGCCCACTGGGATACCCGTCCCTGGGCGGACCAGGATCCGGACCCCCGGGTCCGGCAGGATCCGATCCTGGGTGCCAATGATGGGGCCTCCGGAGTTGCGTTGCTCCTCGCCCTGGCCGAGACCTTTCGCGAGCGCCCGCCCGAGATCCCGATCCTGATGGTCTTCTTCGATGGCGAGGACCTAGGAAGGGCCAACCACCCGGAGGAATGGTGCGCTGGCTCGCGCTACTATGCCGCGCAT
>JAGMDA010000664.1 GCA_023128935.1 Candidatus Eiseniibacteriota bacterium
GAAGACCGAGAACTCCTCGGCTAGAATATGGGGAGCCTCCTGCGGGGC
This sequence comes from Candidatus Eiseniibacteriota bacterium, assembly GCA_023128935.1. Classification (GTDB taxonomy): domain Bacteria; phylum Eisenbacteria; class RBG-16-71-46; order CAIMUX01; family WJJG01; genus DAOVQB01. The sequence goes on from JAGMDA010000664.1 coordinate 49, forward strand.
GTCTTCCTGGACATCCCCCTTCGTGTCGGGGATGACAAGCTCAAAGGTCGATGCTTTCATAGCGCTACCCCTTCAGTTTCTTGGCGATTCTGGCTCGCATCAGAATCGCCGCTGCGTTTAGCACCAGAACGAGTACGATGAGCGTGAAGACCATGCCAAACTGAACATGACGGATCTCATCGACCGCCTCGTGTTCCGTGGCCAGGTTGTAGATATTCCACGGCAAGGCGGGCGTGGCCTCCAAACAGGTCTGCCAGAACTGCAGCTTGGCGAAGTCCAGGGCCTTGCCCACGCTGACCGCGGCGGTGAAAATGATCGGTGCCGTCTCGCCGGCGGCCCGGCCCATGCTGATCACGCTGCCCGTGAGGATCCCAGGGAGTGACGCAGGCAGAATCACTGTGACCACCGTGCGCCACCTGCTCGCACCGAGACTAAGGGCTGCCTCCTTGTACGCAGGGGACACGGACTGGATGGCTTCTTCCGAGACCCGGATTATGGTGGGTAGTATGAGGAGTGCGAGAGTCAGGCAGCCGACCAGGAGGCTCTTGCCGTGCGTGATGTGGAGCGTGTTGATGAAGAAGGCGAGGCCAAAGAGCCCGAAGACGATACTCGGCACGCCCGCAAGGGTACTGACGCAGGTGCGCAGGAAGCTGGTCAACTGACTCTCGCCGGCGTACTCAACCAGGTAGATTGCCGAGATGACCCCCATCGGCAGAGCGCAGAGCATCGCACCCAAGGTCAGGCAGAGCGTGCCAAGAACCTCGGGCCAGATGCCGCCGAAAAAGTGGGAATCGATGGGCTTGTCGGTAAGGAACCGCGGGTAGACCGTTAGGCGTGGGAGCAGCATCTTCTCAGCGTTTTCTTCCACATAGCGGAAGAGCGGCTCCAGGGATGTGTCCCGAAAATCCTCCTCTCTCGGAATGAGAACCTCGGTTCCCATGCGCGCCGGGTCGCTATGGTCGTACTCTACCCGGTAGAGAACATGCGCGATCTTCTCCTGTGCCCGATCCCACCGCGTCTGGCCGTACTGGTCGCGCGGCATGATCGGCACCGGTTCGTCCGGGAACGGACCAAGCAGCTCGCGTAAGGCGTCTTTGAGTTCGCCGAGCGGTTCGCTATGCTGATTGCGCTCAAGAAAACCCTGGGACTGCAGGCGCTCCTCGAAGACTGCGATCATGTCGTACACCGGTTGGCGCGCTCGAAGGGCTGCTGCCACTTCGCGCTCAATGTCTGCCCGGTTGCCTCTCTCGAACTTCTCCAGCTGCAGACGGCGAAACTCAACGGTGCCCTGGAATACGAACGCTCCGAAGCCCTTCACGAAGATCGGCGTGAGGATAACCAGTAGGGAAGCTGCCATGAGGGAAATCGAGAGGAATCCGAGTCCCGAGAAGGACTTGTCTAGGATTTTCCGCATATGCAACTTCATGGACATCGTCCGCTGGACTTGTGCCCTGCGCGCCGGACAAACCACTCACTTGCCAAGTTGCAGGTGAAAGAGATGACCAGGAGCGAGAAGGCCATCGCGAACAACACGTGGTAACGCGCCGAGCCGGTCACATGGTCCGCCTCGCCCATATCGCCCGCGATCGTGGCCGTCAGCGTGCGGATCGGCTGGAGGAAATTGAACCAAGGCTCGGGGATTTGGGCAGCGTTGCCAGAGGCCATCCAGACGACCATGGTCTCGCCGATGACCCGCATGATCCCGAGGATGATGGCTGCCAGGATCCCCCGATCCGCCGCCGGAATGACCACCTTGAGGATGGTCTCGGCCCGCGTCGCTCCCAGAGCATAGCTGCCCTCGCGCAGTTGCCTGCCGACTGCCTGCAAGGCGTCTTCAGAGACGCTCACCACTGTGGGCAGAGCCATAATCCCGAGAATGATTGAAACATTGAGCGCATTAGTGCCGCTCGAGATTTCCAATTCGGCGAGGCTGGCGGAAAGGTGGTAGAGAACCCAGATGGCGGTCACGCCGAAGGGCATCATGATTAGCAGGCGCATGATTGGGCGTGCTTCCATGCCTAGGCGAGATACGATCCAACCGTTTGTAACCACCATCGCCAGCACACTGGCGGGTATCCCGATCACCCAAATCACCACAGACAGGAGCGCGCCCCCGCTGTCCTGGAGAAACGGGGCGAAAACAACCAAGGCGAAAAAGCCGTAGGCCACAGACGGGATCGCTGCCAGCATCTCGATCATTGGTTTGACAGCTTGGCGAAGCGTGAAAGGCAGAATATCACTTAGGCAGACCGCTGCCGATACGCCCAGTGGTACTGCGAACAAGACCGCTCCAAGCGTCACGAGGCCGGTGCCAAAGAAGATCGCTAGACTGCCGAACTCCGGGGGATGCCCAGAAGGATACCAGCGCGTGCTGCCCAGGAACTCCGCGATCCCGCGCAACTGGAAGAAAGGCAATGCATCCTTGAAGATGAAATAGAAAAGGAAGAGGACCACGATTGCTGAACAGGAAGTGATTAGCAACAGCGTACCCTGACCGGCAAGAGCAACTAGCCGATTACTGCGGCTGGCCCTTCCGCTGAGAAGTAGTTCACTGCGCAGCGCCCGCGGAGACATTGCTGTCGGACTTCCAGTGTTCTTCAACGTTTTCCCTCAGGCTCAGTCAAGTAAGCGCTTCGCTTCCAGCGGCATCCGATGGCACTAATAGCTAGTGACGGGCACGAAGCCAATGGCGTCAATGATCTCCTGGCCCTTGGGTCCCAGATGCAGCGTCACAAAGGCGTGGACGTGGCTGCCGAGCTTGGGGTATCCGTTGGTGAACATGAAGAGAGGCCGGGCAATCGGATACTGGCCGGAAGCCACCGTATTGCGAGTGGGGAGCACTCCGTCGACGAGCAACGCTTTGACCGTGCGGTCGATGAAGCCGAGTCCAACATAACCAATCGCGGCCTGGGTGCTCTGAACCCTCTGGCGGATGGCCCCGTTGCTGCCCAGGTACTCTGTGGCGTTGCCCATCCTTTCCTTCTTCATGACCAGCTTATCGAAGGTCTCGTAGGTGCCGCTGTTGGTGTCGCGACTGATGACAACGATTTTTCTGTTGGGCCCGCCAACATCCCTCCAGTTCGCGATCCGGCCCGTATAGATGTCGCGAGCCTGATCGACAGTCAGCTCCTTGACCGGATTGCTGGGGTGCACGATCATCGCGATTCCGTCCATGGCGACAACGTGTGCAACCGGCGTGACGCCCTTCTCGACAGCGGCGGCAAACTCCTTCTTCTTCATAAAGCGCGACATATCTGCAATCGTGCACGTGCCGTTGATGAGGCTCTTGGCGCCGTTGCCGCTGCCGGATTCACTGACTGTGATATTCACGCCAGAGTGCAGGGACATGTAGTACTCCGCAAAGGCCTTGGCGATCGGGCCGACGGTGGTGGAGCCGTCGATGACGATCGTTGCCGCCCCCTGGGCTACCGCCTGGCCCGGGACTCCCCACAGGCACGCCACCGCAAGACCTGCAACAAGCAGACTTGCACCCAGGCGGGCGATGGTGACACTCCTCTCCGCAGTCGAGATCTTCTTCATCGAAAGCTCCTTTCTTTCTTGGAACCACACTCCCGCACGGGTGAGCGGTGGATACGCTCCCATGTCATGAACCTCTGTACTCTGGAAGCGTTAGAATCCGATTAGGAGTTCATCAGGATTCCATCAGCGCGCCCCAAGGATAGGCGGCGCGCATGAGGGGGCGTCTATGAGCGCGGGAGATGGATGCGGAATGTGCTTCCGCGGCCCGGCGCACTTTCCAAGGTGACCGAGCCGCCCTGCGCCTTGGCGATATGCTTGACAATGGCCAATCCCAGGCCGGTACCGCCTTCGCTTCGGCTACGGGCCTTGTCGACCCGATAGAAGCGCTCGAAGATCCTGCCCTGGTGTTCTGCGGCAATGCCGCGGCCCTGATCGCGGACACTGATTACGATCTCGTCGGCTTGCGCTTGGGCTTCGATGCGCACCGGCTGGCCAGCTTCACTGTACTTGATGGCGTTGTCTATGAGGTTGACGACTGCGTTCTCGAGCAGTGCCGCGTTGATCCTGGCTTGGAGCGCCGGGTCGCAGGAGAGCTCCATCGCGATGCCCCTCTCATTGGCCTTGGACTCACACATCTGCAACGCTCCTGCCAGCACAGGCTCGATGCGGTTTTCAGCCAGGGCCACGGCGAGCTGCTCGGTATCGCGTTCGATTCGCGAGAGGCTTAGAAGATCTTCAATGATTGCATTGAGACGATCTGCCTGCCGGGCGAGGATGTCCAGGAAACGCGTGGCATCCTCAGGGTCAGCCACGGCGCCATCCTGAAGTGTCTCGATGGCTCCCTTGATTGAAGTGATCGGCGTCTTGAGTTCGTGGGAAACATTCGCCACGAAGTCACGACGCATGCTCTCCAGGCGACGTAGGTGCGTGACGTCGTTGAGGACCAGCACAGCGCCAATCTGCCTATCCTGTGCGTCGCGCAGGGGCGCGCCGCGGACGTGTAGGAAGCGCTGAGGCTCGTTGCGCAGTACTACGTCGCCGGCAACGGGTTCGGGCCCGGCGAGGGCGCGCTCCACGAGTGCCTGGAGCATGGGATTTCGTAGGGTTTCCTGGATGGTCTGGCCGCGCACCTGCCGCCTGTCCACTCCCAGTATGCGTGCGCAGGTAGCGTTCATCCTCACGACGCGCGCCTGCGTAGAGACGGCAACGACGCCCTCGGTCATGCTCAGGAGAATGGCTTCCAGTTCGTTGCGCTGGCGTGTGACAGTCTTGATCCTCTTGTCAAGTTCCGCGCCCATCTGATTCATCGATTCCGCCAAGACGCCGATCTCGACGAGGTTCGGTACCGGAAGCGAACGATCCAACTCGCCGCGGGCAAACGCCTCCGCGCCCAGGCGGAGATCCTCGAGCGGGCGGGCGATCCGGCGCGCGACGAGCAGACTGGCCATGGCCGTCAGCAGGGCAACGCCGAGTGCTCCCAGGGCGATCTGCCAGTAGATAGCTGTCAAGGCGTCGCGCACCGATGCGAACGGAATGGATGTTCTCACGGCTGCAACAACCCGCGCATCGTCCCCGTGTTTCTGCAGGATGGGGACCGCCACGTAGACCATGCTGCGCCGCAGTGTGCGACTGTAGCGGATGGAGCGGGCCGCCATGCCCCGCAGGGCGCTCTCGATCTCCGGGCGGCCGGGACCGCTGTGAAGCTCCATCCTGACCGGGTTCTCCTCGGAGTCGCCAACGACCTGGCCAGAGGGCAGGATCACCGTGACACGCGTGGAGGACTCGCGGCCGAGCTGCTTGCAGAGTGCATCGATGGCGCCCGGTTCGCCTCGCTGGAGCAAGACAGAAACGTGCTCGCGGACTAGATGGGCGCGTGATTCCAGATCTGAGGTAGTCTGCTCGAGATAGAATCGCCGGACGAGTCCGGAGGCCAGCACTGTTGCGGCAATGAGAGCCACTAGGGTGATGATGAAGCAGGATGGAAAAACCTGCCAGAGCAGTCGTATTCTGCGCAAGGGCCTAATCCTTGAATCTGTAACCAACGCCTCGGACGGTCTCAATGTATTCGCCGGCGCCGCCCAACTTCCGTCGAAGTCCAACGACCTGCACGTCCACGGAGCGGTCGGTCACCGCGTAATCCTCTCCTCGAATGCCATCGACGATCTGGTAGCGTGTGAAGACCCATCCGGGCCGACTGGCGAGGAAGCGTAGCAGGCTGAATTCGGTGTAGGTCAACCGGACGAGTTCCTTTCCAACGCGAACCTCATGGCGACGGACGTCGATAACCAGATCGTGGATCTGGATCCGATCCTTCTCATCATGCGGTTCTCTCCTGTTCCGGCGGAGCACAGCGCGAATCCGGGAGATGAGCACCTTGGCACTGAACGGCTTGGTCACATAGTCATCGGCGCCGACTTCCAGTCCCGCGACGATGTCGGACTCCTCGCCCTTGGCCGTTAGCATGACGATGGGGATGTTCTCGCTGTCCGGGTCCTTGCGCAGGCGCCGGCAGACTTCGAGTCCGTCGATGCCGGGAAGCATGAGGTCGAGAACGACAAGATCCGGCCGTTTGGCCTGGGCCAATTCCAAGCCATCTTCCCCGCATCCGGCGCAGCTCACCGTGAAGCCCTCGCGCGACAGGTTGTACTCGAGGAGCTCTCGGATGTCCTGCTCGTCCTCGACGACGAGAATATGCTTGCTGGCCATCCGCCGCTTCCTCTCAGGTAGCTGCCACTCCTTCATTAAGCCGGCCAAAACATTTAGCCAACCATATAGGGCCAGCCACGTAAAGCCAGCCGCATTGGGCTCTCTATCAGGCCAGCTATATAAGACCAGCTATGTAGAGCCAGATACAATGTATACCACTCCTCGTGTTAGGATTCGATTAGGCTCAGGTGAGGATTGCTCCATATTTTGAGCTTTGCTCCCCCCCCGATACTTGTTGTGAGCTCATCAATTGGCTGTCTTCACGGCAACTAGCCTCAACTCACCAACTCACAGGGCTTTTGACAGTGCCCCAGCCGTCTGATATGCTCCTTGACTTGCGTTTTCGTCAAGCACGCGTTCCGGCCTCCCCGGCCCGTGAGTGAGATATCCTGCGCCGCCAGGACCGACAAGGTTTGGCGGGCCATTGCGGGTATCCCCGCCGTCGGGTGAGTGCCCCGATCAGGTGATCGGGTGAGGGGGCGGAACTAGGCAGTCCTCCCTGGCTCAGGGGGTGAGGATCTTGGAGCGCTGGAGCTCCAGAGATGGAGAATCTTGGAGCGCTGGAGCTCCAGAG
>JAGMDA010000665.1 GCA_023128935.1 Candidatus Eiseniibacteriota bacterium
GACCATGGGTTTACTGAATATTTACGATGTCGGTGCTCATCGCCTCCTCGAACTCCTGGTTGGTGAACATCTTATTCGTGTCGGCGTAGACGGAGGGTCGAATGAGATCACGTAGTTCCTCCATGCGGGCGATCAACGTGTCCGGCAGGGCGTCTCCCGCCATGAGCCGCTGCATATGCCCTAGGTAGATGTCCCGGTAAACCTCGACCTCCCACAGCCTCTGGGCCAGCGGTCGGTTCTCTCCAGGAAGCGGGGACACCCAAAAGGGATCCAAATGCTTGAGCTGCTCGATCGACAACATGCCCCACATGTCGAAGACGCCCCAGGACTCGTTGAGGTCCCAGTTCGCAAAGACGAAGCGGCTGTCCCGGTCACGGTGGTAGAAGTAGTAGTTTCCGCACCGGCCGACGTAGCCGTCCAGATTCACGGTGAGGTTATCAACCGCGATGAGGGCCAGTGCGGAGTTGACGTCCATGAGCCCGTGGAGCGTATCGGGCAAGCCCGCGAGAGGAGTGTTGTTGAGTCCGTCAACCAGCTCGACGAGGGCCGACCAGTCGTTCTCTTCCTCGTTGGTCTTGAGCTCGTAGAAGTCGTAGTAGAGCCATTCGCCGGAGCCGAAGTACTCCAGCGTTGCGTGGGGTTCGCCTTTCCAGAGGTTCCCCTCTTCACCGGGGCCAAACCGGCTCTCGATGAACTCCTGATCGAGTTGCTCCACGAGTGTATAGAGGCCCCAGTAGGTGTCGTTGATGTAGAGGGCCACGTAATTCGTGCGCTCGGTGGGCAGCCCTGCCGCCTTGCAGAGTTCGTAGCAGCACTTTTCACGGACGAAGCTGGGATCCATGAAGCCGTTGTTGAGATTCAGCTTGTCCAGGTCGTAGATCTCCTGACCCTCCACGAACTCGTCGATGTCCAGCTTGAAGGACTTCTTGACGCCGGGGTAGCCGTAGTAGCTGTGGATGCCCTTGAAACGCACGCCGATCGTATCCAGATGCATCTCTTCCCAGTCGAACGCCGCTTCGAGATAGATCGGGTCATCCTGACCCTCGAAGTTCTCCACCAACTGGTCCCACCAGTCGGGCTGGTGGAAGGTGAGGTGGAATTCATGGACCGCGTCGCCATCGAAACAGGGATGGGTTGGTGGCTCGAGAGCCGCCCTCGCGAGTCCCGTCAGCGCGGCGGACAACATCAATCCGCACATCCTTGCTGGGTATGGGCATGATCTGGGAAGAGTGCTACATCCGGATACCCTATGACAATCCGCTGACGGTTCTCCTGCTGCGACGGTAACGTCCACCTGGGCAAGACGGACGAGGTTTTGACTAGGCACAATGGGTCGTGAGTTTGATAATCTCCCCATGTCGCCAAGACTGGAAGGCTTAGGGAGATTATTCTTGACTTCAACCCGCCAAGAGGCGATATTTGTCCTAAGACTAGCGCAAATGGCATTATAGGAAGAATATTATGCACAAAGTAGGATCTCTGTCCTTGTTCGTTGGGCGCAATACTGAACTGTCTCAGCTTCGTCACACTCTCGATCGCCCAGCCCCCTCTATCGCTGTCGTCTATGGGCGCAGGCGCGTAGGCAAGAGCGCGCTGGTCCGCAAGGCTCTCGAAGACAGACCTGCCTGGTATTTGGAGGGACTTGAGAATCAGCCCACTTCTGAGCAGATAGCCAGCTTCTGCCTCCAACTTTCCCGGCAAACCGGTGAAGTAGCAGCCGACAATCACCCAAAGAACTGGCGGCAAGCCTTTCTTCTGCTGGAGCCTGTTCTGAAGAAGCAGCCTGCCTGCGTAGTCCTTGATGAGTTTCAATGGATGGCAAATTATCGGTCGGCTATCGTTTCCGACTTGAAGATGGTCTGGGATCAGTACCTTTCACAGATTCCAGGTGTCTCACTAATCCTCTGTGGCTCTATTGCATCTTTCATACTGAATAAAGTTGTCAAGGGAAGCGCGCTCTACGGACGCACGGATCGCGTTATCCATCTGCGTGAATTCTCTCTCGCCGAATCGGCACAGATGCTGCCCCAGTATGGAACGGATGAGCTTCTCGATGCCTATATGATTCTTGGAGGAGTGCCCAAATACCAGGAGTTGTCTCGAGATTATCCATCACTCTATCTGGCGATTGAAGATCTGGCTTTCCGTGAGAACGGATTCCTGGTTGACGAGTTTGACAGAATATTCGTCAGTCATTTCGGGCGAAACGATTCATACTCTCGCATCATCGCCACACTGGCGGAACATCCATATGGCATGTTCCGCAAAGCACTCTCG
>JAGMDA010000666.1 GCA_023128935.1 Candidatus Eiseniibacteriota bacterium
TACGACAGGTTCGGGCTATGGAGTTGGCAGAACATCCACTTCTCAGTCGACGGCAGCCTGAAGAACACGGTGCGGCGTCTGGTGCATGAGGCCGAGACGGGGGCCACCCAGCGGGAGCTCCAAGAGCGTTTGCGTGTGCGCACCTACAACACGCTCCTCGATCTTTTACGCAAGGAAGAGATCGACCGCGACTGTCTGGCCCGCGTCTACCTCTACCTGCACACCGACGGGCGTGTCCGGGCATCACAGATCGAGCGGCGCCAAGAGCTTCTGGCCCATGCCGCCGAGAGCCGCGAGGCCGAGGTCAGCGACGCGGTCGTCATCGAGGTGTTGTTGACACTGATTCGCCATCCAGGACTGGGACCGGGGGAGGTGGTGCGCCGGCTGCGCGGTCACTCGCCGCCGGTACCCCGGCCACAGGTTGGGGCCGTCTTCACCCGCTACGCACTCGGGGAAAAAGGGGGCTCCTCGAAGCACTGAAAATCTTCCGGTGCAAGGCCGCACGGGCGGGCTGGTCTGCCCAGGAGATCGCGCGAGCCACCACGATGAAGGCCCAGCCGTTGCCGCGGGTCCACTTCGCACCCGAGATCGAAGACTGCCCCGAGTGTGGCGGAACCTTGCGGATCCAGAAGAGCCAGCGGCGCAGGGTGATCACCCTGGCCCATGGCGCCTTTAAGGCTTGCGAAGTGCCGGCCCACGGACACGCAGTAGTAGATCTCCTTACCGTCGGGGGTCATGGCTAAAATCACATCCGTACATGCCGGCTGTCACGCACGCTCACACCCCGCCTAATCAACCATAACTATGCGCTGCCGTCCAATCCAAGGCGGCCTGCTCGGGATCCCAACCCAGATCCAGGACCGTGCCGATCAGCTCGCCGCTGGGGTTGAATTCGCTGACCTCCCACCTCTTGAAGGTCTGGTCGCGCGACGGACAGTGGCTCTATTTCGACTGCGACCGCGGTGCAGGGAGGCAGATCTGGCGCATGCGGCCCGATGGCTCGCAGGCCGCACTACACCGTGTCACCCGATGGCGGAGAGAGAGGAAGGGCACGCAATAGTACCCTTCCATGGCACCTAGCGCAGCGTCAGGAGACGTTTGCTGGACACATACCCATCATGGGTTTTCAGCTGCATCCAGAACAGACCCGCACCTGCTCGCCGGCCGGTGTCATCGGCTCCGTCCCAGATGATGCTCTGGTCGCCCGCTTCCATTTTGGCATCGATCAGCGTTCTCACCCGGCGCCCTGCGACATCGTAGATCTCCAGGCAAACCTGCCCCGTGGCAGCCAGGTGGAACCGGATCATGGCGCGGCCAATGAAGGGATTGGGCTGTGCCGCATGCAGAAAGCTCACGGCACCTGAGAGGTGGCCCTCCCACTCCTCGTCGACGTTCTGGAGTGGGCAGGGGTATCCCCAGGGCTCAAAGGGATTGCTCGGGTCAGTCAGCCATTCGAACTCGGCGATCAGCAGGTCGAGTCCACCACTGACAATGCAGATGCTATCGGCGCTGCAAGGCTGCCCCTGGCATCCGCGTTCAGAGAGGGCATGCAGACTGACTCCGTCCACCACACTCTTCCAGTTGGCTACCCCGGGTTCGATCCTCTCGCGCACGACTTGGGCAAACTCAACGTAGCGTTGCTGCCCAGTGCCTTCATAGCTGTAATAGAGAAGGTTGCCCGTCACACCTGCAACACTCGGATGCACGCCCAGCACATTGAAGTTGCCGGAATGTGGAGGACCATTTCCGTAGAGCGACACACCGGGATCGAGCGGCTCGAATTCCGCTCCCTCGGCCGGCTCAAGATAGACGCAATAGGCCTCATCATTGTTGTATTCCCGGTAGGATGGATGTACGAAATCGGTGCCCAATACCTCGTTCGCGAAATCGGTTGCGAGACCCATCGTCTCATCGGCCATGATCTGCGCAATCTGATCGCCATTGAAGATGATTCCTCTCCTTATATCGCCAAGTCCGCAATCCGTGGTCAGGAGCCATTCCTCGAAGAGCTCGAAATCGGCAGGCAGCATCGCACCGATCCCATAGCTGCCCGTGTTCAGCAAGATCAGTCGGTAGCCCAGTAGCTGTTCGAGCGTGCACCCGTTGTTTCCATAGCCGCCCGGGTTGTACGTAGTACCACCGAAACTCCTCTTCATCGATGCGTACCAATTACTGGATACGCCAAGGTAGTCGTACTTGTCGTACGCCACGTCGAGTTCGTTGAGCATGGGCATGATATAGTGCTCGGCTCCACGGTTGTACGCATCCACGTACAAGACACAGGGCCACTCCACTGCGTACTCCTCACCTTCTACGAGCGTCATACATGGAAGGATCTCGAACTCCCACGGACCGAGGATAAAGCGATCCCCTGGAGACGCCCCGCCGTCGTACCAATAGGATGCATAATAGTACTCGATTCTGGTTCCAGGAACAAAGACACCATCGGGCAGGACTTCCTGTTCCTCGCTCTGGTCACTATAAGCTGCATTGAAGCCCGGGTCGTCCTCATGGAAATAGGTGACGAACTTATGCGGCCAGCCCTGCCAGTGCCCGGCCATGTAGATCTCCGCCGAGTCGAGCAGCGCGCAGACGAAGTCCTCCTCTGGATTCCCGGTCAGGCGAGCCTTCCACTGATTATAGCCCTGAATCCAATCCTGGCGCGCGCCTTTCCTGGTCACCTTGAAGTGGAGTTCGACCAACCAGCGCGTTTCCTCGCTCGATACAATGGGGCCAGCCACTAACGCCGTATCTGCGAGCCAGTCATTCGCATATGGATTGCTCATGCTGAGGTCAAAGGCGATATTGGCGTTTCCGGCATCGCCTGGCTCCAGATAGCCCGGGAAGTTCTGACCAAAGCCGTCGTGGAACATGTGGCCGCAGTCCAGGACAATTGGTGGAGCGTCGGGGGTCTCTGTGAGCCCAACTCTGAAGTTGTCGATCACGGGGGTTCCACCAGTGTCACCCTCATCCGTGCAGGCGGCGGGGGGAATGCCGAAGGCCTCACAACCACATACGATCTCATAGACGGCTTTCACGGAGTCCCAATCCGCCGGCAGGGGGTCACCCGGATTGCCGTCCAAGGTCGAGAGGTTAGCTCCTCTCAATCCACAGCGAGGGGGGTCACCAGTCCACATCCATACTGTGTTTCCCATCCGGCCCCCCCAATGGGGATCGGGGTGCCCCGGAGTTGTATAAGGGTAGTACAGGTAGCCGATACGGTGGAAGGTGGCGGCCCCGTACCTCAACCACGAGAATTCATCCCACCGCAGAATGGTCGTATTCCAGATCTGCGGATCATACCCAGCGTGCGCTACGGGACCGGAGACCATCATTTCTCTCTGTCCCACAGGATGGCCCGGGGGCCAGTAAGGACTGTTTTCCTCATCCACGCACTCGAGTGCATTGCCGCTCAATGTGCAATAGGGGAGCTGTGCTTCCTCCACCCACAGGCTCCATATTTCCTCCGGGACAATACCCATGTAGGAGTCCACGCCCTCGCACTTATCGAACGTCCAACCCTGAGGGCCATCCTCGAAGTCATAGAACGCGCTCCCTGTGCCCACCGCGATGGAGAGATCATCCGCCGCAAATGGGCCACAATCGGTAGGATAAAGACCATCCTCATCAGACCACCCGCCATCGGCGACCATGCGTAGCTCAAGCTGGATCTTGACGGTGGCACCCTCGAGCGTCCCGGCCGGGACTTCGGGCCCCGACTCCCCGTAGCTTGCGGGGTTCTCGGGACTCCCGATCACGCCGTCGAATGATTCCAGTAGGTACTCATCGGTCAGCTCCTCGCTGGCGTCATAGCAGAGGATGTAGATGTAGCTGTAGTCGAAGCCGGGCTCGGTGTCATTGAAGAAGAGGAAGGCAAGATCAATATCGTCTGCCGACGGATCGATCGCAAACTCAGGCGAGAAAGCCCGTTGGCACATATTGTTCTGATACCCCATCCCGGAGACGAAGCCGCGCTCATCGGCCTCATCCTCATGGATGCCACACCAGATCTCGCCCGTCGTGCCTGGGAAGATCGGGACGCAGGGGTCGCCGTGTTCCAGGAAATCGCTCTCAGTCACCCGACTGAAATAGACACTCGGGTTTGAAGTCATATCGATCGAGATCCATCCCTGGAACGGGTCGGTGACAATTGCATCCCAGTCCCAGATGCCACCCTCGAAGGCGATTCCTTGGCCGTCATCGCCCCCGAACCAGATCGTATCACGGGATTCCCTCTGGAAGGTTGGCTTCAAATCGTCCTGCCGCGATCCCGGGACTAGTTGCTCATAGAGCAGGCCATCCGGGGGCTTGCTGGCCGTGGTGAGTGGGAGACAGACCAGGACTGAGAGAAGCAAGCGTGTCCGGAACATGGTGACCTCCTTCCGTGGCTGGGGAAGTTGGGTGCTATTGCCAGCCATCGACCCGATGGGCAACATACCTGCACTTAATCAGTAT
>JAGMDA010000667.1 GCA_023128935.1 Candidatus Eiseniibacteriota bacterium
CCTCTCCTCGCAGGATCGGGATCCCGTGCCGGGCGAGGTGTGCGGCGAGCCGCTGTGCGAACTCCGGCCCTGGGAGCGGATCAAGTCCTGGGTAGTTCTCAATTAGATGGGCGTTGGCTATGGATCCACCCGCGTTGCCGGTTCGATCGACGAGCAAGGGCGAGATGCCCAAGCGCTTGCACTGGACGGCTGCAGCGCATCCGGCTGGACCTGCACCGATGATGGCTATCCGTTCCGTGCGCAACGCTCGTGGATCTCCTCAGTGCTCAGTACGACGGCGACGGCATCGGCCATCGCGAGCAGGGAGTTCAGGTGTTTCTCCTCACAGCTTGAGGCGAGTCCGTCAGCGGGGAGATACACCTCGAATCCGCGGCAGAAAGCCGCGCGTGCCGTCGTTTCACAGCACATATGTGTCAGGACGCCAGTCACGAGAAGCTGATCACAACCGTTCTCTTTCAGCATGGCTTCGAGCGGGGTTCCCAGGAATGCGTCGTAGGTTGTCTTGCGGATGACGGGTTCTCCATCGATAGGCGCGAGTGCGGGGATGATGTCGGCTTCTGGTTCGCCGGCGCGTATGTAATCGGAGAAGAAACGCCCCAACATACCCAGATCCCGTCTGCCCGTGTGACAGTGCTGTGTGAAGATAACGACCCCACCCTGCTCCCGCCAGGAGGCGAGTAAATATCCGATACGAGGGGTAATCGCGCTGGCAGCCGGCAGAAAGCAACGCCCATCAGGCGCAGCGAAATACCGGAGCATGTCAACGACCAGCAGGGCACAGCGTTCCGGTATGATCTGAAGTCGTGGTCGCGGAGGCACAGTGCTGCGCACTTTCCTGATCCATCCCGCAGCCCTCGAGTCAAGTGTCCTGCGGGTCACGTAAGCTACCCTTTGCATCGTTGACGGCTCAATTGACAGGTTACGACCAGTTTGCCAGGTCATCACAGCGTAAGCGCGGTTGGGCAAATGCGGATTTTGTCCACCCGACAAGGGGCACAACACCTGAAATAGCCTAGCGCGATTTGGGGTCTTTCTGAAGAAGATTCTTTGCCAAGGCCCGTAATTCATTGTTCTGCAATTGATTGCGACTCCTGCCCCATTCCTGGTACGGGTTGTGGATCGCAGAGGAGAGGCGCTCGAGCGCCTATCATTGCATTCCGCGGCAGGCGGTGCTGGGCCGCATGCCCTCTGCCTGGCCACTGCCCTTCATGCCTTCTGTCTTGAACCATCCTCGTCATGGATTCAGACTGCGCGTGGCCATGGGGTTATGGCCACACACTGGGTTCCGAGGGGTTGCACAAGCTGCACTGCTGGATTCACTGCAGCGGGACGGGGTGGATGACAATCGTATGACCGCACGCGTAATGGCAACGATGAGATCGGGGGCGATTCTGGCCACGGGCCTGGCGGTGTTCTGCTGCGGGTGCCCGGGGACCTCGTGGGCGACCTCGTGGGCTCTGGAGAGGGCCATGGCCGAGGCTGATTCCTTCCTGGCGCAGACCGCTGTCTTGTCCATCCCCGATTCCCTTGTCTTGGCTACAGATGTGACCGACCCTCTTCTAGCCTTCTTCGTAGGGTTGCTCGATCAGGAGCTCTACGGCGCGATCACTGACACGCATATGACGCGCGCCGTTGAACAGAGCAGACGCAAGTCACGCATCCCGTACGAAGTCATCCTGGAAGTCCGCCGCGGACCAGGCCTCAGGCACAAGTCTGGCTGGCTGAAGATCCGTTTCACGGAACCACTCAAGGCCCCCGTGCCATACAGCATCCTCGGCTATCATCCGGGCTCTGTGGTCAGTTCCCAAGACGTGACATTCGAGGAGTGGCAGGCTGACAAGGTGTTTGTTCCCAATCCATACGATGAAGGGCCAGACACATTCGAACTCACGAATCTCACGCTCTGGGGGGTGATCGAAGGCGAGATCCTGATAGATATCGATGGATGGGTGGACGCATTCCTCGGAGGCAAGCTCGACGACACGCACATTGTGGCGCTGGCTTTGTTCCACTTCGGGGGGGAGCAACTGGCGATGTCGATGGGATTTAGTAATGAAGGCAGAGGCCGGTCTGGCGCCTTGGATATAAAGACGGACAAGATACACTTTCCCTCGTCCAATGCACTGAAGGCAATCGGTCGCTACCTGCGCGGCCGGGTGGTTCGCCGGCTCGCCCGCAGGGGAATCGCGGCTTGGACTGCGCCGGATGAGAAGAGCTGATCGTGAGCGTCATAGCCCACCAGGGCGCTAGCGTCCCACCCAGAGGGGCAGATCGAGGGCAGCGTGCCTTTCGCCTTCGACCTCCCAGGCCAGCACGATCCCCTCGATGAGAAGGGCTATGTCGATGAGCAGCGGCTGCTGATCCACCGTGCGCCAGATCAGCTGCTGGATCTCCTTAGGGGGGGCGCTGTCCCAGGTCCCGATCAGGATCTGGATCAGATCGACCGGCACCGCAAGTTGCCCTCCAGGCCAATCCTCAGGGGCGATCGAATCCATGCGCTCAATCCGGTAGCTGAATTCGATCATACCTGGGTCGTCATAGGGCCAGAATTCAAGGGGGATATCGCGGAAGGCCACATCATCGATGCGGCGGGTTTTCGACTGAGAGATGGGCATCAAGGCAAGCAGCATGGTGCGGAGCGCTGCCTCGCTCTCATATGCCAGGCGGAACTCAGCGCGTTCGGCGGCCAGGTTCTCGTCCAGTTGCGGACCACTGTCCCCCTGCATCCAACGCGCTGCCGTTACCCACCCGAACTCATCAATGCGGAGCTGCCAGATGTCGGCCACTGCGGGCCCGCCCACGATCACGCGCAGCGTGAGAGTGGCGTGATCGGAGGTCGCGAGGATCCGGCGATCGGAGCGGATGTTCTCGAAGCGGAGAGGATCTTCCTCGCCCACGAGATGGTCCAGAAAGCTGCGCCCGATCCAATCCTCTGGGCGCGTAATGGGCGGGTGCCCCGGGGGCAAAGCTGGCTCCTGGTCGAGCCGGGCGAGGCTCTCGGAGTCGTCTGGGGTCGCAGCCTCGGGGCTCTCGACATCGGCGCGTATGCCGTCGCTCTGTGCGGCTCTGCCACCTCCCCCTTGGTCGGGATGCTCGAGGATTGTATAGCCGCAGCCCGCCGAATTGAGTGCCAAAGCGGCGGCACACAGCCACACGGGCATGAGCCGCGCGCAGGAACGGCTCCTCATATCTGTCCAATCAGCGATTCCTCTCATCGAACCTCCAAAGCCCTGCGCTCCGGGCAGCCGACAGGGCATCTTCATATTCCTCCAGCGTCGTGCGCCGGGCCAGCGTCCCCAGTTTATCCACTCTTCCCGACGGATGATATTGGTCCATGATGTTTATGTAGGTGTCCGGCGAGATCTCCTCGGCCAGAAACCGGCACACCCCGGCTGTGCCGGCCTGACCATCGGGGAGCACGAGGTGGCGCACCAGCAGGCCCCGACAGGCGATGCCCGCATCATTGATGACTAGATCAGCGACTTGCCGGTGCATTTCCCGGATGGCTTCCCGAGCGCGC
>JAGMDA010000668.1 GCA_023128935.1 Candidatus Eiseniibacteriota bacterium
GCGCGCCCGTGAAGCGATCGGCGGCCTCAGGATCCCAGAATTTGAAATCTGGCATGTAGATGTCCACGAGTCCATCCAGGAGCATCAAGGCATCCGGCATGTCATAGCCGCCTGTGTTGTACACGATGGGGAGACGGAGTCCACGCCGGATGGCTACGGCCAGCGCTTCCAGGAGGGCGGGTAGCACATGTGATGGGGTGACGATATTGACATTGTGGCAACCGCGCGCCTGGAGATCGAGCATCAGATCGGCCCAATCATCCGCGGTGACCTCGCGCCCAAGTTTGTGGTGACTGATCTCGAAGTTCTGACAGAAGTCGCAGCCGAGGTTGCAGGACGCGACAAAGATGGTGCCCGATCCGCCCGTTCCCACCAATGGTGACTCCTCACCGAAGTGGGGCCCGGCGCTGGAGAGGATGGCGTGACGCCCCGTCGCGCAGAAACCGAATTGACCATCTGTCCGGTTCACTCCGCAGAGCCTGGGACAGAGGTCGCATGAGGCGAGACGAGCCAGCGCGCTGTTGACCCGCTGATCCAACGTTCCATCTTGGGCCAGGCGAATGTAGCTAGGCTCGCTCATCTTGCGCGCTCTCCGGGAACCCTGATCCCCTCGGCCAGCCTGATGCGAAAACGAGCTGCTCCTTTGAACACGCCCATATCCCGGGAGGTCCCTCGAACAGGCCTAGGCCAGCCCGGGAGGTTTCTTCTCTGGCTACTGCTGCCTGCCGGTCAACACCTTCTGGATGCGTGGCAGCATCCAGTCGATTTCGAGGCGCGTGATCACGAGCGGCGGGGCAAAGCGGATGACCGACTCGTGTGTCTCCTTGGCCAGGATTCCCTCGTCGCGCAGGGCTTCGCAGTAGGAACGTGCAGTAGTGTTTAGGGCGACACCAATGAGGAGTCCCTTGCCTCGGATCTCCTTGACGACCTTGGCTTCTATCTCGCTCAACTTCGCCATGAAGTACGCGCCTAGCTCCCGGGCGTTCTCAACCAGCTTCTCCTCCCGGATGACACGCAGCGAGGCGGTGCCCACGGCGGCGGCCAGCGGGTTGCCGCCGAAGGTCGAGCCATGCTCGCCGGGATGGAAGACACCGAGGATATCCTTGGGTGCGACAACCGCGGAGACCGGATAGACGCCCCCCCCGAGGGCCTTTCCGAGGACATACATGTCGGGTTTGACAGCTTCGTGGTCACAGCAGAAGAGACGGCCGGTGCGGCCCAGCCCCACCTGTATCTCGTCGGCGATAAGGAGCACTCGCCGTTGGCTGCAGATCTCGCGGACATCCTTCAGGTAACCCTCTGGGGGAACCAAGACGCCACCTTCTCCCTGGATCGGTTCCACGAGAAAACCGACGGTATGGGGAGTGATTGCCTGGCGCAGCGCCTCGATATCTCCGTAGGGGATAAGCCTAAAACCAGGAGCGAAGGGACCAAATCCCGCGCGGTATGACTCCTCGGAAGAGAAGCCCACGATCGTTGTCGTGCGGCCGTGGAAGTTGCCCTCGCAGACAATGATGTCTGCCTTTCCATCAGGCACGCCTTTGACTGTATAACCCCACTTCCGCGCAGCCTTGATGGCTGTTTCTACTGCTTCCGCGCCGGTGTTCATGGGCAGAGCCAGATCCATTTGGCACATCTCACACAGGACCTTCAGGAACGGGCCCATTTCGGCATTGTGAAAGGCGCGTGATGTGAGCGTGATCTTGCTGGCCTGTTCCACCATCGCCGCGATGATGGCCGGGTGCCGGTGGCCCTGGTTCAGGGCGGAGTAGGCCGAGAGGCAGTCAAGGAACTTATGGCCGTCAGCATCCCAGACCCACACGCCCTCGGCTTTCTCGATCACAACCTCAAGGGGGTGGTAGTTGTTTGCGCTGTAGGTTTCCGCGAGCTCAAGTAGCTCACGACTTCGCGTTCCCATGGCTTGCCCTACGGTTTTCGCTTCCATCTTGCCTTCCCTTCCCTTCCCTTCCCTTCCCTTTCCTTTCCTTCCAGCGCCTCTTGAATGAGCGGGAAAGACTCTAACAGATCATGCGCTCCTCCGAGAAGACCAAAGGCGTACTGGCGTCCGAGCGACAGCTCCCGCGAGCGTCAGCGCATCGGCCTAAATGTATCTATACAGACGGTTAGCTGTAGGAGCCCCTATGCCTGCGGACCGACCGAACCCAGCTGTCTCTTGGCCCATGGGTCATGGCGTCGAGCCAATGGGCGCAATGTGTGCCCCCGGGCGCTTTTTATCCTCCGACCGGTTGGAGTCTGAGCCGCTTGCGTCGATGAGTAGATTAGCGCTCAAGACCTGTTGTGCTGATGGGTTTGGTGGTGTCAGCGGTCTATCGCCCCTGCGGTCGGCGGTGTGGATCATTGATGATGAGGAGGTGAGCCAAGGCAGTGATCGAGGAAAACGTAGCTGCCATGGCGCAGGGCAAGCTGTCTTGCAGTGCGTGGATCCGGCACACCCGCTGCGCATGGCCCGTGGCGCTGCTTTTGCTGACTGGCTGCGGCGGTGAACCCGGAGAGCAGGAGGTGCCAAACCCGGCAGAGGGCAGAGCTGACGAACTGCTGCAGGGAGAAGGGCACACCCTTCCGGATTTCGCAGCGGTATCCGACATGCAGGAAAGGAAGCGGCAGTTCTTTGACTTCATGCGGCCCATTATCGTAGCGGAAAACGCCAGCGTGCTTGTGGAGCGGGAAGGTCTATTGAAACTGCATGGGCAGCACTGCCACAGTCAGCCCCTGCTGCCCGATGATGTCCTGTGGTTGGACGCTCTGGCCCGCGAGTACGGCCTGGCCGGCATCTCGGTAGATAGTGAGAGCCAATTGCAGGAGCTGTGCATGCGCGTGGACATCATCCCCGTGCCGCTGGCACTCGTGCAAGCGGCCCATGAATCGGCCTGGGGCACGTCCCGCCTTGCGCGCTTGGGCAATGCCATCTTCGGCCAGTGGTGTGTGCAGGGCTACGGCATAGTCCCTGCGCGCAGGGACTCGGGCGCGACTCATGAAGTCGCCAGGTTCGCTACCGTGAACCAGGCCGTGCGCAGCTACATCCACAACCTCAACACCAATGCGGCCTACTGTGAATTGCGGCGGATACGATTCGAGCAACGTCAGGCTGGTGAGTCCCCAAGCAGTTTCCTCTTGGTGGATGGATTGAGGCTGTACTCCGAGCGGCGGGAAGCGTACGTCGATGAGATCCGTGGCATGCTCTGTACGAACAGGCTGCTGTGCTTGGGTGCGGCGTCCATGTTGCTGTGTGCGGGGGGCGAGGTCTCGGCGGAGAACTCCGCCGTGATCCTGCAATACCACCACGTTGGGGATGACACGCCGCCCTCGACAAGCGTAACCCTGGAACAGTTTGGCAAGCATCTCACATATTTAGACGAGCACGGATACAACGTCTGGTCCCTCGAGAGGGTTGTCTCTTCCCTGCAGGGGGGAAAGCAGCTGCCAGAGAACTGCGTCGCAATCACGATCGATGATGCCTACCGATCGGTCCATGATGAGGCCTTTCCACGCCTGAAGGAGCGAGGCTGGCCCTTCACTGTCTTCGTGAGCACGGAAGGCGTGGATCTTGGGATACGGAGCTACATGACCTGGGACCAGATGCGCGAGTTGTCGCGATCCGGGGTTGTGTTTGCACCACATAGCCACACGCATGGACACCTTGTTTACCGGCAGGAAGGCGAATCTGAGCAGGAATGGAGAAACCGGGTCACGCGCGACATTCAGCTGTCCATGGAACGCCTTGAGCAGGAATTGGGCAGCGTGCCGAACCTGTTCGCATACCCCTATGGCGAATATAACGCGGAGCTCAAAAGGATAGTCCTGGACCTGGATCTTGTAGGCTTAGGCCAACAGTCGGGTGCGATCTGGCCGGGCAGTGACTTCGGGGCGCTGCCGAGATTCGCCATGTCAGTGCGCTATGCAGGGATGGAGGATTTCGTCCCCAAGGTGCGCAGCCTTCCACTGCCTGTCCTGTCTGCTGAACCGGACGACCCGTTTCTGCAGCCAGGTATCTCCAAACCCGTCCTGCGTCTGCAGCTTGCCCCCGGGGACTATCAGGAGGATCGCTTGGCTTGCTATGCCAGTGGACAGGGAGCGATCGAAGTCCGCTGGATAGACCGCGAGAAGCGGATCGTGGAGCTTGTTGCCGTCAATTCCCTGCCATTGGGCCGGAGCCGCTACAACATCACCGCCCCACACACGGATGGCGGGCGCTACTACTGGTACAGTCACCTCTGGATCCACACCGGGGAGCGGTTCTAGCGCGGACCTCTCACCAAGCTCCGCCCAGCCCGGGTCTGCACAAGGGCCCGGCGCTCAGCTTGCGCCCGCCCCATGCTAGCTTCTTGGTGAGACATCCGGGCTAATGGCCTAATGCCACAATTGATCTAGGAAAGACCCTTTTGCCACAGATTCCACGGCGATGATTGGCACCTCACCCAGAGCCCGCCCGGACAGAACGGCGACCGCCTTGCCTACAACCTGGCCAGCCTTGACAGGTGCAGGGAGCTTGTCGGAAGAGCCCTCCTCCAGAACGAGCTCCAAGATGACTTCGTCTGCTCGATCCTTGAGCACACTGACAGTCAGGGGTTCTGCGCAGGCGACGGTGACGTTCCTGGACTTGCCGCCCTTGACAGGGAAACCATGCGCCAGCGGTTGCCCTTCCGTTTCCGGAAGCCTCAGATGCGTATAGCAGCTGAACCCGAAATCCAAAAGGCGAGCTGTTTCGGCGCCGCGCGTCCCGGGATTCGGTGCACCCATAACCACGGTGACAAGGCGGCGTCCATCCCGTACGGCCGTGGCCGTCATGCAAAAGCCGGCCCTGTAATGGTAGCCAGTCTTGAGGCCATCGAGTCCGGGGTATTTGTCGATCAGGCTGTTTGAGTTATACAGCGTGAACTTCCCCGCGCGGAACGGAGCCATGCGCGTTGAAGCCCACTGCAAGGCCTTCGGATGCTTGACGACCTCGCAGCCCAACAAGGCCATATCGTAGGCGGTTGTCAAATCGGGTTTCTGTTTCCAGCTGGGCGGCAGACCATGAACGAAACGGAAGACCGTGGTACGCATGCCCAATTCTTGTGCGCGGCGGTTCATCCGTCGCACGAACGCTGCCGTGCTCCCGGAGTGGTACTCTGCCAGCGCAACAGCTGCATCGTTGGCCGAGTGAATGGCCAGGGCCATGAGGAGGCTTTCAACAGTGAAACACTCGCCTTGCTTCAGGTAAGCCTGGGAACCGCCCATGCGGCTTGCCTGGGCTGAAACAGTCACGACATCAGACAGCGATATATTCCCTTTGTTGATCTCTTCGAGGATCAACAGTTCGGTCATCATCTTGACCATGGAGGCCGGTTGCCGCTGTTCGTGCGGTTTCTTGGCTCCGAGGATCTCTCCGGTGACTGCATCCATCACAATAGCGGTGGCGAAATCGCCTTGCAGTGCAATGGGCCCCCAGGCTTGGTCGTGCCTTGATCCCGCGGCAGCATAACTCTCCGCCGATAGGCGAGACGGTTCCGCGAGCGAGACGACCATGAAGGCCAGAAGGACCAAACAAAAAGCCCATAGAGGGGCTATCATCTTCATATTATGTACCTTACGGGTCTAATTCTATATCTCGAACAAGGGCGTGAGACTAGACCGGAGAGCGTTTCGTGTCAAGCAGTGCAGGTATCCTTTTCCTCCTGACGCAGAAGATGTGACAGTACCAATGCCCCTTTCGCCTGACACAACGGCTATGCTTATAATGGGTAACGGATCCACGATGATGGTTCTTGACCATCTTCCCGGCATTCCCCTTCAGAGGAAGCGCTCAGGCTTCAGGAAGGAGGTTGCCGTGATGTTGATCCGCTCGCACTGGAATCGACTGTGGGTGAATTGGTCATCCGCTCGCGAAGGCGCCTTCGGATCTGGAGGGTTTTTTCAGAGATGCTAACCTTGTAGATGTGAGGATTGAGCAGGCGCCTGGATGTGGGATGAAGATGCTGCAACTGCTCTGTCGTCCGGCGTCTGGCCTTCTCAAGGTCCGGCAGCTCCCCGACCGGTTTCCCACCGAGAATTACCGGACTGAGCATTGGCTCGGCGGCG
>JAGMDA010000669.1 GCA_023128935.1 Candidatus Eiseniibacteriota bacterium
TTTGGATCGTGAGTTTCTCTGTAAAGGAGCCGCCATGAAGAAGAAAGACTATCAGGTTGTGAGTCGTTCCGACAGACGAGCCTTGGCTGAGTTTCTCAGCCAGGAAGGCCAACTCCTGCTCCCGATGCTCGAGCTGATCGAGCAGGCCGAGATGGCCGTCGACGAGCTGATCGACGTCGCCGGCCGGGCCACCATCGAGGCGGTGCTGACCCTCTCCGCCCAGCAGCTCGCCGGCCCCAAACACCCCGGCCAGGCGACCGGCCAGATCCGTTGGCACGGCTGCCAGGACGGTGTTGTCGGCCAGGCCGAACGAAAACTGCGCGTCCGCAAGCCCCGTCTTCGCCGTAAGGGCCGCGGCCAGGGTGCCGAGCTTGAGATCCCGGCCTACGAAGCCATGCAGACAAACTCCCGCCTCGGCCAACGCATCCTGGAGATCCTGATGCACGGCGTGTCGACCCGCCACTATCGCAAGGTGTTGCCGGAGATGGCTGAGACGGTCGGCGTCAGCAAATCGAGTGTCAGCCGCGAGTTCATCGACGCCAGCGAGAAGGCTCTGAAGGAATTGGCCGAACGTCGCTTTGACGAGAAGGACCTCCTGATCGTTTACCTCGACGGGCTGGTCTTCGGCGAGCAGCACGTGATTGCTGCAATTGGCGTGGATTCCAAGGGATACAAACACGTTCTGGGCCTGCGCGACGGGGCCAGTGAGAATGCCACGGTATGCAAGGCGCTGTTGGCAGACTTGGTCGAACGCGGCGTGAAGCCGGGGCGCCGACGGCTGTTTGTGATCGACGGTAGCAAGGCCCTGCGGGCGGCGATCGACGCGGTGTACGGGAAGGACAACCCCGTGCAACGCTGTCGCAATCATAAGCGCAAGAACGTGCTGGACCACGTGTCGGATCCCTTGAAGGACACCGTGAAGGCGACGATGAATGCGGCCTATCGGCTGGATGCGGATCAGGGCATGGCTCGGCTGGAGAAGCTGGCCAAGATGCTCGAAAAGGAACACCCCTCAGCCGCGGCCAGTCTGCGTGAGGGTTTGGCCGAGACGTTTACCGTGAATCGTTTGGGCTTGCCGGCCACGCTGCGACGCTGCCTGTGCACCACCAACGTGATCGAGTCGCCGCACTCCGGCGTCCGCCAACGAACCGGTCGGGTGAGCCGCTGGCGCGACGGGGCGATGGTGTTGCGTTGGGTCGCGACGGCGTGGTTGACCACGGAGCAATCGTTCCGACGAATCATGGGATACAAGCAGTTGTGGATGCTGGCAGCGTACCTGGACGGCCCGGCGGAAACCGAGAAGATTGCTCAGCAAAGCAAGGTTGGGTAGCGTATGAACATCGGGGTCGCCATCCCACCTTCAACTGGCGATGGGACATCCTCCCACCTGTGTTCACTTCATCCATCTTTGAGTCTCCACGTGCCGTAGCCCTAGTTGTTGGCACATCTCGCCGCCCCTCCCGCCAGTGCTCCTCGACGCGCCGTGGCCTCGTCCGAGTCCGGCCCCGTCAGTTGGGCGGGATCGAGGCCGAGGCGCACGGCCAAAGACCGCATTACATCAAAGAACCTCGTGGGGATGAACTTCCCTGGCGTCTTGATCTCCGATTCCTGAAGGAAGGCAGCCCAGGTAAGATCACGAGGCGCTTCGGACGCCCCCCACTGAAGGAGGAGGGTAGGCAAATCCGTTGTGTACTCCACATCCGGCAGCGTTTCGATCTCGTCCACTGCCAGTAGTCGCAACCGCCCCACCGGTCCCGCGCCGCGGAGAGCTTTGAACGGTTGGTCAAAGCATTCATAGAGATAGTCCCAGAGCCCCGGTGCCTGTGGTGTCCGCTCATCGGTAACGATGACGGGAACAATGGGCGTGACTGTCCAATCGTACCGCGGAAGCCCTCGCGGCGCAAGTTTACGCTATCGTAGAGCTTTGATCGTCGCCGTCAATTGAGCAACGGCCTTCGGCAGTCCAATGCCGCGAAGCTCCTTACGCCGCTCATCGAGGTTCATGTAGGCGACATGGTCCTTGGCGATGAAGTGCTCGCCTTTCACTTCGACCAGCACCACCTTGTCTGGAAACCACACCATAAGATCACAACGCTTCTCCCTACCCTCTTCCTTGATCTTGATCACCTGGTGAGGAAAAAGATGACGGAGTATGCCGATGATGTATCGCTCAAACAACGCACCATACAGCCCGCCAACTGCCTTGGCAGTCGTGAATGGCTCGGGCAGGCGCTTGCCTAGCGCCGCCGTCAGAATCGCATGGCGAACGCCATCAAACAGGCTTCTTCCCAAAGCCGTGTGATTCAGAACGAACGCACCTTGCTGGCCCACATCAGCAATCGGCGCTTTCGATAGGGCAATGAGATTCCAATCACGCATTCTCCGCCTACCTTCGACTTGCCGAACCAGCTTTCTCGTCTCGGCCACGGTGTTTTGACGCACCTTCGCAGAGGCACGGACAACTCGTGCTTCAAGTGGGTTCTGGTAAGCATCCGGCGAGGCGACCGCTCGCCATGCCTCAGCGATCTCCTTGGGATCAAGCGTTTCCTCGCGGATGACTTCACACAGCCCGCCCATGATTGCGTCCCGTGCATTGACGCCCGTGGCCAAGTGGAACAGCTTGAGATACTGACGCACCTCAGGCGAGCGATTTGTCTTCATCAACTCGTAGAAATTCCAAGCCCGCGCTGCGTACTGCCCAGCCGGGGTGAGGGACATCCGTATCTGATCCTGGACCACAATGGCCAGAAGCGTCCGCAACGAGCCCTTCTCCCGCCGACCGCTTCCCATAATGTTAAATGTCATCAGAAGCGCTCGACCCAAGTCGTCGCGTCCCCGGTCGCAGGTGAACGTCTTGTCTCCGGTCACAGGCGCGTGCAGGATGGCGAACTGTTGCAGCGTGGCAATCTGGCGTTCGTAGAAAAGGCGTAGCGTCATGCCTCTGGGGGATCGCTTCTCGAAGCCCATCAATCGGTCACGGAAGTCCTCGCTCATTGCGCCCTGGACGACCGCCCGCATCTGCTCAGGATCGCCGGATCGCTCTGCACTCAGCATATTCTGGATGCGCGAGAGAAAGCTTAGCCACTCTCCCACTGGATAACGCCGAACTATCCGCGCTAGATGGCGCTCGCTGGGCACGCGCCCAAACAAGTCCCGATACCGTGGGATCACCGACATATGGCGCTTGAACAGTTCTACGTCCACGCCAAACATTCGCTCCGTATCCTGAACATTCGCATTCCTATGACCTGCCCGTTTCAATCTGCG
>JAGMDA010000067.1 GCA_023128935.1 Candidatus Eiseniibacteriota bacterium
TCGAGGTAATGGAAGGAGACGTCCTCGAACGCGATGTCGAAGCGTTCCGGTTTGATGCCGGGATTCGACCCTGTAAGCGCCGGCGTCTTGCGCAGGTCTTCGATCCGATCCACGCTGATCTGGAAATAGTTGAGCTCCGCGAGAAATATGAACGCCTGAATGAGCGGTTCATAGACCCGGGTGCCGAGAATCAGGAACATGATATAGACGGGCAGCGATAATGTCCCCGCGAACAGGAAGGTCAACCCCAACAGAATGATGAGCGTCAGCCCGCTGTGCAGGACGAACCCGGATAGGAGGACGGTCGGGCCGCCCCCCGCTTCCAATTTGATGCTGAGCGACTTGAGATCGCGGAACGTCTTTTCCAGGCGCTCGAACCTGGTGCCGGTGAGATTGAACGCCTTGATCAGCCGCATCCCCTGCACGTACTCGAGCATGCGGGAGGCCGCGGCGACCTTCGCTTTCTGGTGCCGCTTGCCGAAATAGCGGATGAACGCCCGCGAGATAAAGGTGAAGGGGATGGCCACGGGGATCACCAGCGCCGAGACCAGCGCCATCTGCCAGTTCTGTGTGGCCAGCATGATGAGCAGGAGCGCGGGCATGGCAGCCGCGCCGGCGATCTGCGGCACGAGATGGCTAAAGATAAACTCGACATTGGCATAGTCGTTGATCAGATAGGAGCCGATGGCACCGGGGTCGCGGGCGTTAAAGAAGCCCATGGAGAGCTTGCGCAGGTGGTCGCCGATAGCCAGGCGCCCCTCGGCACAGAGCGCATAGGTTTCATAGTAGACCTCGTTATAGGCCTTTTTGCTCACCATAAACAAGAGCACCAGGGCGACGAGAAGCGCGACACTCAAGCCGATCAGCGCGCGTACATTCAGCGGCGTGCCCGGATGCTGCAGGGGCTTGAAAAGCTCCCAGACCACGCCCAGCAGAATGCCATAGGGCGCGCCGCGAAGCAGATACTCCAACAATGTCCATAGAATCATGGGGCGCACGCGTTTCATGTCCCCGAGGGTTGCCGCTTTGATGATCGATAGGATGTTCATGATTACGCTGCTCCTTTCTGGGCAATCGTCCATTTCCGAGCGCGGGAATAGGTGTCCCACATTGTTCCGTACAATCCGCCGGCCTCGACCAGCTTGGGGTGGGTCCCCTGTTCCACCACCCGCCCGTCATCGATCACGAGAATCTGGTCCGCGCGGGTCACCGTGGACAGCCGGTGGGCGATCACAATCACGGTCTTGTCCTTGATCAGGCGGGCCAGGCCCCGGAGGATCTCGCCCTCACTTTCGGGGTCGGCGTATGCGGTGGCCTCGTCCAAAACGACGACCGGCGCATCTTTCAGCATCGCCCGGGCGATGCCGATGCGCTGCTGCTCGCCGCCGGAGAGATAGGTGCCCCCTTCGCCCACCAGGGTCTGGTAGCCGTCGGGCAGCCGCTCGATGAACTCGTGGCATTGGGCCGCCTGTGCAGCCTGGATCACCTCGTCCATAGTTGCCCGCGTGTTGCCCATGCG
>JAGMDA010000670.1 GCA_023128935.1 Candidatus Eiseniibacteriota bacterium
TTGACGCCAGATACAGTGAATCCGATACCGCCGTGCTTCCGGCTTGGATGGTACTGAAGCACACGACAGTGTCCATGTTGCCGAACACCCCGCCAGTTGCGTTGGTTAGAACAAGGACCGCACTGTCGGCGTCGGCACTGCCCGTGTTTGACAGGGTGGGCCAGATTTTCGCAGTATAGATATCTCCGGTGTCCGAGGTCTTGACCCTTTGAAGGAGGTGTCGCACTTCTGGCGAATGCACGCTGACACTGAAGTCGCTGAACCACCAGTTGGGGTTCACCCCCTCGGAAGCAGTGTCCCGAACCGCAAGGGTGAAGATGACCTCCTGCAGATCCGGGATATCGGTTGTAAGGGATACGTCGAAGACTCCTGACGCGGTGTCCTGGCCAGCCATCGTTCCGAGCCGCACGCTGTCGGTGATCACATCGATCCAGTCGCTGGCTTCGGCTCGAAACTCCAAGAGGTCATCAGTCGCATCCTTTTCGAAGTGAAATGTGATTGAGTCCGGGTTGACATTCGGATCATGGACGAACCAGTCAGGCCCCGGCGAGAACTCCGCGTGGCAGACAACACTGTCGAACGCGCCTTCCGTCACGAGAATGCCTGCAAACACCGAATCCGCATTCTCACCTTCGCCTGCGTATCTCGTTTCAAGGTGCCATAGCGCCGTATGATCTCTCCATAGAAAGAAGGCACCTGCGCTCAGTGCCCCGGGATCTGGCTCGCCCTCGGGGCGAATGCCTTCCCAATTGGCTGGAATGCGGAATGTGTCTCCCATTGCGGGAATGCGCAGGGTGTCGCCAATCAAAGACCAGTGCGGGTGCCCACCCTCGGCCCCGATGAAGATGTTTTCAGGTTCATAGGCCTCATCGTCATCACCGGTCATGTCCAGATCGAAAATGATGGGCGCGGTTGGCCAAAGATGAGCCCACACACCCTGGGCAGGTGTTACGGTGTCGTGACCCAGATTCTTCGTCAGAATACGGAGCTCGACTGTTTCTCCAGCCTCCAAGACGTCATCCCCATCACCTCCGGCCACATCATCATCGCGGGTGTGATGGACATAGGCGATGTAGTGGGGCATGCCCAGATCATTGACCAAGATCCGTGTTCGCTCGGGCTTGTAGTTGCGTGCGGTGACATGGATCCACGTCGCGGAACTGTCTTGAGGGGTAAATGATGGGAAGATCGCCTCACCATCCGCGTCTGTCCACGCCACAGCATAGGCCACATCCGACTGCTTGAGGCACACGCGGGCGCCCTCTATGGCATCGTCGCTTGAGAAGTCCTTGACCTCAACCTCCACGGTCTGGGCCCCCAGGCGGGCGAAGGTGCCCGGCGTCACCGACAGGCTGAGTTGGCCGGGGGCCTGGGTCCATAGTTGCATCTCTGGATCACCCAATAGCGACCAGGTGATACCCGCACCAGTTGGATATGTGCAAGCATTCGTCGCCAATCCTGTAACTTCCCCAAGGTGGTAGGAATCCCGTTCGAAGACATTGTGGAAGAACTCAGTGATTGGTACTAAGTGAAACGACCCCTGGGCAGAGATCTTCCCGAAGTAGGCAACGGCTCCCCCATCGGGGGCACGCACAAAATGCTCTCCGACTGCATCAAGGTCCCACTGATTCGTGTGGCATCCGCTGGTCAGCACGACGGAGTAATTGGGAGCGTTGTCAAGGCGGTCGACAATGTCAGAATGGAGATCACCGGCCGCGCCTGGATTGGCATTCTTAAAGGCAAGCTGGCAGTCGTTCTGCCAGCTTGTGGTCGGACAACTTGGGTCCTTCAAGAAAGAGACATCGCCCAGTTTCTCACGGTTGGAGTGCTCTCTGTGCCAGACGAATCCATGGCCGCTGTTGAGCTCGGCACGAAAGTTCTGTGCCGTGAAGTGGCTGTAATTGACGCTGCCGAGGAAATCATACAGGAACTCATAACAACGCTTGTTTCTCAGTTCGTACTCGCACCACAAGATCGTATCTGGAGGCTCTGGGTACAGCCTGGTCACGTCCATGTCGAAACTTGTGCTGTCCTCCACGATCGCTGCCAGCAAAGACTCTGCGTAGACAATGCCGTTACGCAACAAGGAACTGCCGGGTGTATGTACGGGACCGGCAACCAGGAGGACGTTGTTGTAGTATGAGGTGTCTGGCGATCCAGATGCCCCAGGGGCACGTTCGTAGGACAGTATCTTGTCAACGATGACTTCAGCTTCCGCTGCATTCCGCGCAGGGATGCGGCCCACCCAGAGATCCAGGTATTCCTGGCTTGACATATCCGATGTGTCGGGGGGGTCGTACTCAGCGTAGTAGGCATTCTCATTGTCGTTCCACGTGTGGTCGAGCTCTCCGTAGTACATATCCGCCGGGGGATCTACTCGATAATGGATGAAGCTATAGTCGGCGTCAGGGTCTCCTATCAGCCGAGGGGGCACGATCTCAGCATCGCCGCCGAGCATGACGTAGTTTGTTCCCCAGCGGGCGGCCGCGTCCTTGATGAATGCGCGGATCTTGGCTGGCAGATCAGACTCCGCATAATGCTCGTTGATCCAGGAAACCGTGCGGACGACGGCCGGGACACCTTTCGAGGTTTTCCAATCGGCCAGTTCCTGGAAATGCGAGACCATCGCGGCACCAAGTAGGTTGCCCGAAGTATCCAAGCTATCCGTGATGATCACGTACTCGATAGGTGGCCCTTCTAGAGACGGGAATTCGGTTGGCCGGAAACCACCAAAGGGGTTCTCTTCGGTAACAGACATGGGCTGGGAGCCTATGCCTGATCCAGATGGATCGTAGAACGAGCCCAGCGCATCGGGGTTGTATACCAGGTGATCGATCCAACGTGACTCGGGACGCTCACTCCACGGACGATGATCCTGGCGGAGGCGGTGAAAGAGCGCGGCTTCCTCAGAGGTGTCCATCTGGCGCAACTCAATCGCCACGTGTGCTCTCTTGATCAACACAATCCGGTCCGTATGTCCGATATACAGGAGTGGGTATACCTTCAGAGTGGCGCAATGATAGGTACGGAAATAGCCATCCGCGACTAGACGCCCTGGGCGTGGGGGATAAGGTTCATAGCCACCATAGGCTTGGGGATCTGGAGGGAAGAACTGACCGCCCTGCATGGGGTCAGGCTGAATGGGATAGGGGCAGTATGTGCCCTCCAGGGTGTCGGCCTCCAGCACCGTCAGACTGACGTCTGCCACACGGGTCTTGGGGGGGAGGAGAAAACGGAACAGGACGGTTGGCAGTTGCGGGTGTCCAAGTTGGTCGGGCGCCCAATCCGGGACCGCGCCCACATAGCCAATAATGTCGTACTCATGCTCCTGCACGATACGCACGTCCTCCGCCCTGAAGGTCAATTCCGCATCGACCGTGGTGCTGCTTGCCACGGAGACCGGAAGACTGAGCAGGAGGATGCACAGCGCAAGGGTGCGCAAGACACTGCTACCCATGGAAATACTATTGCCTGTTTGAACGTGGGAATTTTGCATTTGGGGACCTCCTTGTCCTACTTTGCACAGGTGGATTTGGCCGGTTTCCTGGGTTTCGAAAGCCTCATGGCTCGCACTGCCCTTAAGTGTGCCGAACTGACACATTAGTTCGCCTAACAAGTGACATCCAAGTTGCGTGCCCGGCACCGGTGAACATGCCATCGGTCAGGTCGATGACATCCCCATCCACGACTGCGTCGATCGCGGCCGGGATCGTGGGGAAGTCCCCGGTGCCTTCAGGATTGACTAGGTAGGTCTCCGCTGCGGGCTTGGCGAGGGATAGGGCGATCCAAGATATCAGGATTAGATACCGCATGGCCGCCTCCCTTCAGGGTCTGATTTATCAGCGGCGACTTACCCGGATCCAAGGAAACTATATCCCAAACATGGGTGTGTTGTCTATCCATAATTGCAACCAACCGCACGACGATTACTTCTTTCGAGGGTCAGCATCCGCTCGTGGAGAAGTGGGATATGGGGCGCAACTACGAGAGGCGGCACAACTACGAGAGGTGGCGCAACTCCAGCATTGGAAAGGAATTACAGAGTCTGCGAGAGGCGGCATTCCCGCCGCCAGAACAACGCAAGGGCTCGCTGACGAGGTGTACGTGCGTCAGCGAACGGGCCTGACAAGCCCTCTGTGTCATTCAACCGTGTGATATTCATTCTGGAATCAGAGGGCAAACAAGATGAACTCTATCCCGGACTTCTGTACCCAAGCTCCGCCGAGGCAAGGGTCCGTATAGGGCCCTTGCCTCGGCTCGTTGGTGACC
>JAGMDA010000671.1 GCA_023128935.1 Candidatus Eiseniibacteriota bacterium
CCGGAGAATCCCATCTTAAGGAAGCCAGAGGAGGCCAGCCACCGATCACGGAGAGGCGCAGTTGCCCTGGTGAAGAGGAGGACACCCCATGCGGCACCTGATCATCGTTGCGGGCCTGATTCTTCTCTTGTCGGTACCTGTCCATGGCACGACCTACCTTGTCAAGCCCGATGGAACAGGAGACTTCCCCAACATCCAGGCTGCGATCGATGCAGTCGTGGATGGAGACATCATCGCTCTCACCGAGGGGACCTTTACGGGCCCCGGGAATCGGGACCTGGACTACCTGGGCAAGGCGATCACGGTAATGTCCCGGGGTGGTGCCCCGGACGCTTGCATCATCGACTGTCAGGGATACCCGGGAGTTCCTCGACGAGGCTTCAGCTTTTGCTCCGGCGAGGGAGCGGAATCCCGTCTTGTCGGGGTCACGATCAGCAACGGGCACGGCGGAACCGGCAGTTCGGGAAAGGGCGGCGCTCTCTGGGTCAGTAACTGTTCTTCACCGAGCATCGAGAACTGCGTGTTTGCCGGCAATTGCGCCACATGGGGTGGGGCAGTCTTCACAGAGGGCCATTCTGATCCTGCATTCAGTCGATGTTTCTTCCTGGACAATACCGCTGACCAGGCCGGCGGAGCGGTGAGTCTCACGGGCATGTGTTTCTCCGTGATTGAGGGCTGCACCTTCTGGGCCAATTCGTCTAGCGGCTACAGCGCCGCTCTCAATTGCGAGATGGCTGCTCCGACCCTGGCGTCCTGCACCTTCGTGGCTAACTCCTGTTTCGCCAGTGGCGCAATCGGGCTCTTCGATGCGACGGCCCTTCTTCTGGACACTATCATTGCCTTCTCTCCCAATTGCATGGCAATCATGATGGAGGGCGGCAACGCGTATCTCTCATGCTGTGATATCTATGGGAACAGTGGTGGAGACTGGGTAGGCAACATCACAGGTCAGTGTGGGTTGAACGGCAACATCTGCGAAGATCCACTCTTCTGCGATCCGGAGAACGGAGACTTTACCCTTCACTGCAATTCCCCGTGTGTGCCCAGTTCAGAAGCAAGGGAGGAGTGCGACCTGATTGGGGCCTGGCCTGTAGGTTGCGGTAGCACACCTGGGATGTCTGCAACTTGGGGCAGGATCAAGGCGCTATACCATGAGTAGCCTGGGCTTCTCCTGAGCCCTCGGTCGCAGCGCAAATGATCCATCAGCCATTGTGGAGACTGGGCGGGCAACATCGCAGGCCAGTATGGCTCGGTCGGATAGGGGCCCTTGCGGGTGATCAACCACCAACGCACGGACCGAAAGCAACTCCTAGGCATCGGCCGTCTCTTCCATGGAAACTAGGGAAACGCTGGTGATGCCATCCACCGCTCCCAGCGTGCGCACGAATTCCTTCACCCGTTCGGGAGCCCGCAGGCGCACGGTATAGGTTAGCTTGAGTATCTGCCCCTCGGCGCGCGCCAGGTTGTTGCCGATCACCATCATGACGACGGCAGTAACCATCGGCAGGAACACCAGGGTGTTGACGAAAGAGACTGCGTAGTTGAAGCCCCGGTGTGTCTTACGATAGGCTAACGCTACCACCACCCCCAGTGCGAAGGCAGTGGCCACATTAACCGCTGCCCGCTGGCTACAAGGTCCTCCAGCATCCTTCCACCTGACTTCCCACCCCCAAGCGGCAAGGGCAGGAGAGCTGCAGGGGTAGCCGGATCTGCAGCGAGAGGTACCCCGCCAAGATCACGGTGGCCAGAACCCCCGTCCCGGTGATCATGCGCCCGTGCGACATCGCGGACCCTACCTCATGACAACAACCCTGCGCCTGATCTCGCTGGCATCCCCACTCACCCGCAGAAAATAGACACCTTCGCCGACAGGCTGCCCCGCGTTGTCGGCCCCATCCCAGAGCAAACGCAACTCCTCGCAGGTGCCGCTCAGGGTCTCGAGAAGGTCTCGCACCTGGCGTCCCTGCAAGTCATAGAGACATGCCTGCCGGAGGGATCCATCCCCCTGCCGCAGATGAACCGCGAGCGTCTCACCGCCGAACGGCATCGGGCGCAGCGACACCTCCCACCCGAGCCGGGTCTCATCCGGATCCGCGGGCTCTACCGCGCTGCTTTGATTTGAGTGACCGGGAGTGGGCGCATTGAAGAAGACCCAGGAGAGACCACCATCGGTCAGGCGTCCTTCGCTGATGTCCGCGGTTTGCGGGCCAAACACGTAGCTGTCGATCTCTGGGTTGCCTGCCGCCAGGCGACCGAAGAGACCGATTTCCTCCCCATCGCCGCTCAGCCTGAAGTTCGTGTGCAGAGGGCCATCCTCGGGGTCGTTATCGCACCAAACCAGCAGGAACCCAGCGGCGGACAGCGTCGTGTCGGGGAAGGTCCAGTGGGTGGTCTGTGTCAGGTCGTCGGTCAGGTAGAGCCCGCCCATCTCCACGTCATCCGGGCCGGGGTTGTAGATCTCCACCCAGTCCTCGTATTGACCGGCCTCGTCCTGGATCAGCGTCTCATTGAGGGCCATGAATTCGTTGATAAAGAGAACGATCACCTCGGGTTCCTCAGTGTTCTGGTTCTCCGCGCCCGGCGTCGCCTGCGCCAGGAGCTGCCAGCCGCCGGTTCCATCCGGCCAACGGCCGAAGCTCTGGTCTGCCCCCATTGCGGGGAAGGTCACTTGGTCAACGATGACGGACCCGTCAAGCAGGTAGACGTCCTCGCCGTCGGCATCGAGCTTGAAGGGCGCATGCAGATCCCCTTCGTCCGGCTCGTCGTCGGCCCAAACCACAATGTACTCCCCGGGGCCAAGTACAGTATCGGGGAAGGCAAATTCTTCGCTGCCATCCATGTGGTCGACAAGTCCGAGACCTGTGAGATCGATTGGCGACGCGCCGGCGTTGGCGACCTCGATCCAATCGTCGTAGTCACCCTGCTCGTCGGCGACGGTGTGGCTGTTGCTGGCCATTAGCTCGTTGAGCACTAGACCCTCGATGGGCGTCCAGGAGCCGACCTGCGCTCTGAGCAACGTGTCACGATCGCGGATGAAGGGCTCGAGCCCCGGGACAGTCCGGCCCGGGGGGGGGGCCGCCCACGAAGATGTCGGGTAAATATTCAGTGAACCCGTGTC
>JAGMDA010000672.1 GCA_023128935.1 Candidatus Eiseniibacteriota bacterium
CTGCTCATCATCCACATCGGTAATCACCACATCGGCTCCCCGGCGCGCGAGCCCCAGGGCGATGGCCCTGCCGATCCCCCGAGCCGACCCGGTCACAATTGCCACTTTGCCTTTGAGGTCCTCTCTTGCAGTGCTCTCGGACATATGGGAACCCTCCCTGAACAACCCCACGATCCAACCGTGAGACCTTACGGCAGCGGTCCCGCGACCGTCAACGGCCAGAGAGCACTGCTTGGTCTCAACAGTGGACGCGGCCGGAATATGGGGAAGCCAAACGATTTGCCTAAATGGTAGAATTGCATCGAGGAACGGGGGTCGATCTGGATGGGGCTTACGGGTACGACCCCGACTTGAGGCAGGTGGACAACTATCCCTAGGGACGTTCTCCTTGCACGGAGACCCAAAAGCCCCAGGCAACAGCGGAGGAGGAGCACTCATGAACCGACACCGCGTCATGCTTGTTGCGATGGCATGGGCTATCTTGGCCTTTTCCCTTTCGACTGCCCTGGCCTTCACGGGACCGCATCCCAAAATGCAGGTCCGCCTGGCCTGGCCAGAGAGAGATGAGCTGACCGTTCTGCGCGAGATCGACGATCTTGACCCGATGAAGGTTAGTCCCGGGGAGGAGATCATCCTGGTCAGCCACCCGGAGCAGATCGAGCGCCTGGAGGCTCTGGGTTTCCGCGTTGAGATCCAGATCGCCGACATGGAGGAGCACTACGCCTCGCAGCGGGAAGGGTATCGCAACTTCGGGGATCTCTATACCTATAGCGAGATGATCGCGTATCTGGATGAATTCCACGCCCTGTACCCGGAGATCACCACCGAGAAGTACTCAATCGGCACAAGCATCGAAGGCCGCGATCTCTGGGCCATCAAGATTTCGGACAACCCCGACGTGAACGAGGATGAGCCCGAGGCATGCTTCGATGCGCTGCATCACGCCCGCGAACCGATCACGGTCAACGTCCTCATCGAGACCATTCGCTATCTCTGTGAGAACTACGGGACCGATCCGGAGGTCACCTTCCTGGTCGAGAACCGCGAGACTTGGTTCGTCCCGGTGGTCAACCCCGACGGCTATGTCTACAATGAGCAGCAATACCCGGGCGGTGGCGGCATGTGGCGCAAGAACCGCCGGGACAACGCTGGCAGCCCCTGCTACGGCGTGGACCCGAATCGCAACTACCCCTATGAATGGGGTGGTGTTGGATCGAGCAGTGATCCCTGCAGCGACATCTACCGCGGCACCGACCCGGGCTCTGAGCCCTGCACCCAGGCGATGATGGCCTTCTTCCAGAACCATGAGTTCGTCACGCACGACACATATCACAGCGTGGCGGGGATGATCCTGCTTCCCTGGGCCTACACCAATCAGCACACGCCGCATGATGCGCTCTTCCGCGAAATGGCCAACGCGATGAACTGTTGGTGCGGTTACCAGGTCGGCCAGCCTGGCGAGATTCTCTACAACTGTTCCGGGGTGACATTCGACTGGACCTATGGGGAGCTGGGTATGTTCAGCTTCTGCACCGAAGTGGCCGGCAGCGGTTTCTGGCCGAGCAACAGCGAAGTGCCGGGGCTGGTTGCCGAGAACATCCCAAAGAACCTCTATCTGATGAAGGTGGCAGGCTGCTACTTGGATCTGGCTCACGTGGAGCTGAGCGGGGGCAATGGTGATCAGAAGCCCGATCCGGGAGAGACGCTGGACCTCGTAGTCACATTGCATAACTCATGTGTGATCGCCGATGCCCACAATGTCTCCGTCACCCTGCACACGGATGATGCCTACGTCTTGCTCCATGACGCGGCCGCCACGCTGGGCCAGATTCCTGCCGGTGGGGAGGGGGACAACAGCGCCGATCCCTTCTCCTTCACAGTCGATCCGGCATGTCCGGTGGGTCACAAGCTGGAGGTGACCTTTGATGTCGCAGCTGATGGTTTCGCCCTCACCTATACCAAGAGCTGGGTGGTCGGGGATCTTCCGGTCATCTTCGCGGATGATATGGAATCCGGGGTTGGTGATTGGACGCATCAGGTCGTAACCGGTGGCTTTGTGGATGAGTGGCACCAGAGTACGCAGCGCAACCATACGCAGGGCGGCACGACCAGCTGGAAGTTTGGTGACACAGGCTCAGGGGGTTACGCGAATCTATCCGATGGCGCCCTACTGACGCCGGCGATCCCCGTCGGCACCATTGCCCAGATCAGTTTCTGGCACTGGATGGACGCCGAGGAGAGCGGGTCATACCCCGGCCGGGCCTATGATGGAGGCCTGATCGAGGTCTCGGTTGATGGGAGCCCCTGGGAACAAGTCACACCCGAGGCCGGCTATACCCATACGATTCGCACTGGGAGCAATCCAGGACCGTTCCCGGCAGGGACGCCGGTCTTTTCCGGATCCTTCGACTGGCGGCAGGATACCGTGGCCCTCGAGGGGTTCTCCGGAACAGCGCAATTCCGCTTCCGCTTCGGCAGCGACGGATCCGACACG
Organism: Candidatus Eiseniibacteriota bacterium; assembly: GCA_023128935.1. GTDB lineage: Bacteria > Eisenbacteria > RBG-16-71-46 > CAIMUX01 > WJJG01 > DAOVQB01. The sequence continues at coordinate 2,495 of JAGMDA010000672.1, forward strand.
CGAGAGGGTTGGTATGTGGATGATGTCGAGGTTGTTGGTCTCTCCACTGACAACCTGCCGCCGAGTGCCCCGGCCTTGGTGAGCCCCGTGAACGGAGAGATCGTTCACACCTCCGTGCCCACGCTCACTGTGGAGAATGCGATTGATCCGAACCCGGGATCGGTGCTCACGTACGGGTTCCGCGTCTTTGCCGATCCTCTCATCACGGATCTAGTAGCTGCTGTAGATGGTGTGGAGGAGGGAACCACAACGACAGCCTGGACCGTTTCCCCGCCACTGGCCGACGGAACCTACTACTGGCAGTCCTATGCCTTTGACGGCATAGAGCGGGGCCCCTGCATGGCGGTGGCCTATTTCGTTGTGGAGGGTTCCCAGGCAGTGGGCGAGGTTACGGTCGCGGCTGGTCTGAAGCTGTTGGGCGCATCGCCCAACCCTGCACCTGGTGCCTCGACCCTACGCTTCCAGCTTGGGCAGAGCGGCATTGTGCGCGGCGGAATCTTCGATCTCCAAGGTCGGCGGGTCCGGACACTTTCCTCGTCGTTCTGTGCTGGCGTCCAGGGCTTTGAGTGGGATGGGCGCGATGAGCGGGGCCATGCGGTTCCTGCTGGAGTGTACCTCTACACGCTGAGGGGGCAAGAGGGCGAACGCAGCGGCAGGATGCTGCTTGTCAGATAAACATGAGAGGGCGCGGCCACGTTGATTCGATCTGTCCATGAACGGCGAACTTCGTCGGGTTGCGCGGTGGGTGCTCTGCTACATTGAGTTTGGCTCAGACTTGGCCGCAAGCCGGGTCACCACGCAAGGCGGATGGAAGGCAAGCCTGCAGCAGGTTTGTTCCTTCCGTCCGTCTTTCTATGTCTTGCTGCACGGGGGGCGTACCGCGCTGTGCCGCGATACCTGGTGAGAGCCCCAAGTCGGAGCGTACGCTGGGACAGTCGGAATCACTGGTAGCTCGCGCCCGCGTTCGGCTAGACTCCGGAGCACCTAATGAATGCGTGGGCGATCCAGAGCATGCTGGGGAGGGCGGTCCGTGTACCGGGATTTGACCATCAGCGTTGTCATTCCTTGTTTCAATGAGGAGGAGGGGATCCAGCGGGTGATTGCTCGGCTCCCTGCATTCATCGACGAGATCGTCATAGCCAACAACAACTCCACTGATCGCACCGCCGAGTTTGCCGAGGCCCTGGGGGCGAAGGTGGTCCTGGAAACCCGCAAGGGGTACGGTGCGGCCTACAAGCGCGGCATGGCAGCCGCGACCAAGGATGTGATCATTACCATGGATGGGGATGGCACCTATCCTCCTGAGGAGATTCCCGGCCTCATGAATTTCCTCGTGGAGGGCGCATTCGATTTCGTCTCGGCCTCTCGATTCCCGCTCAAGGATCCCAAAGCAATGAACTTCAGCAATAAGGTGGGTAACTGGCTCCTCACCGTCGCAACGTGGATCCTCTTTGGCGAGAAGATGACCGACTCGCAGACGGGCATGTGGGTCTTCAAACGCAAGATCCTGAGGCAACTCAATGTGACCAGTGATGGCATGCCTTTTTCCGAGGAGATCAAGATTGAGGCGATTCGCCACCGGTCGGTACGTTTTGCAGAGTATCATATCAATTATGAGCCCAGGATCGGTGAGGTGAAGCTGCGCAAGTGGCGTGATGGATGGGAAAACCTGACGTTCCTTGTGCGCAAGAGGTTCAGTTGATGCTCGCTGGTGAACCGACCGGTCGGCGGTGCGGCGCTGAGCGTTCTCTCAGGAGGAAGTAGGCCGGCATGGACGCCAGGGACACGCTGCCACCATCATCCGCAGGGGTGAGAGAAGGGATCAAACCTCTGCACATTCTGTGGCTCTTGAGCCCGCTCGCCTATCCCATGCTCCACTGGATTGCCCCAGCCGTACCCGAGGCGTTGCGCCTGATGGCGGGATTTGTGCTTCTCTTCATCCTTCCCGGCTGGTTACTGCACCTCTTGATCCTTCCAAGAGTACGGATCGGACTGTCGGCTCGCATCACGCGGGCCTTCGCGCTCAGTGTGGGCGTGATCTCGGTGCTGGGCATGATCGCCTGGTTCTTCGGTGGCGGTGCCGATCTAGGTGCGATTCCGGTGCCTGGTGGTTCTCCTCCGATCTTTATGGGACGTCTCACTGCGCTTATCTGGGGTGAGGCGCTGGTGCTTTTTACATGCGCGCTCCTCATCCTTGTGCGAGCTGCCTCGTTCCGGGGAGGTCACTTGCATGATGGGGGCACAGTTGGACAGCGCCGATCAGAGAAGAGCGAGGGCATGGCGCGGAGTGAGAGCGGCAACGCGCAGAGCGACCAGGGAGGAAGAAACGGCCAGGAGCGTAAGGCAGAGGACAAGGATGGAAAGGCGGGGAATAAGAGCGGAGAGAAGGGGCACGCTGTCGAGACGAGCAATCCGGTGATGCAGCGCATCTTTCGTGAGGCCTATCGGCTCGGTGATCAGCACAAGGCTGATCACCCCGTGGCGCCTCGCTGGGCAACGCTGCTTGTTCTGGGAGCGATGGTGCTTTTTTCCTCGATCCTCGGCTTCTACACAGGGGGCTTCTTCGGCTACCAGAGCGATGCGCCCGATCATCTAGCGTGCATCCGCGAGATGGTTGAACGGGATCTCGTTCTTCCGCGCGCGGTCTTCTATATGGACGGGGACGGAGCGACGGTCGATGCGCGCAAGGGGTTCTACCATGTTGGTCTTGCTCTCTTGGCCAAGATTACCCGCTTGGACCCGGTCCACATGTGGAAGCTCGTGCTGGGGATGTTGGCCCCTTTGGCGCTAATCGTTTTTCACACATTTGCGAGAAAGCTGCTGCGGAGCGAGGGAACAGCACTCTTTGCGACATTCTTGGCCTTCATATGCTTTGGAGAAGTGACGCGCGGGCAGTTTACGCGACTTGGCTACGGGAGCCAGATGGGGATCGTTCTCGCTTGGTCTGCCCTGGCGATGGCGCTCGAATATGTCATGTACAACTCCAGGCGCACTCTGCTCTGGTTGGCAGCGTTCGCCTCCTTTGCTGCAGCTGCCACGCACCTGTTTGCGGCGATCCACATTCTGTTCTCCCTGGGTGTCTTCTTCGTAGCGATGCTCGTCTTTCGCGGAGTGCACAACCGCGGACTGAAGCGTGTGGGGTTGGCCTTGCTTGCTTCGGCTGGTGGATGCCTTCCAGCACTCATCTGGCGCTTGTTGTTTACCTACTCGCCCCTGAATCCAATCCACACGCACAGGCAAGGCATGCTGTCGTTTGGGGATCATCTTTCCATCATCATGCCAATGGGGTGGGGCAGCATGCTGATGGGCGTGGGTTTGGGTGGAACGTTCCTCTCCCTCTTCCTCTGGAAGCAGGCGCGTCAGGATGACGCAGTCCTCTACATGGCCTCTCTTAGTCTTGCTCCGCTCTTAATTGTGGCCAACCCAGTGCTTATTCCGCTGCTAGAGCCCCTTCTGGGTTATCTGGTTACCCGGTTTGTGGTGACGATTCCGTTCTTGATGGTATTGGCATATGTGGCCCGGTGGATGGGTGAGCATCTACTCGAACTCAACTCACTGCGCAGGGTGGTAACATCACTCCTTTTTTACATCTTCATGGTTTGGCTGCTCTTTCCTCGCCTAGAGGCTTTCGCGGGGTCCTATGCGACCGGGAACATGGAATCCCTGCGCGGGCGTTCGGTCTACGTCTGGAAGGACCTTCTTGACGAGCTAGACGAGAGGATCAGCAGTCCTTCCGTCGTTCTCAGTGACCCGCTGACTAGCTACAGTATCCCTGCCCTCACGCGCCACTACACGGTTTCAGTCCTGCACCAACATGGTAGTCCTTCCGACTCAATGGCCGTTGAGCGACTCAAGGCGTGCCGGGACGTGCTGAGTCCATATCTTGGGGCGGGGGAGAAGGCGAGACTCTGTCGGCGGTTCAACGTTGACTACATACTAGTGAACGGTGCGCTAGAAAGGGGGATGGACCTCTTCTATTGCAATGTCGGCCCCGGCCTGGCATCGGTGCAGAAGGCCGCATTGATGGAGGAAAGCAGTCTCTTCCAGCTCGTATGGGATGCCGGTGTTCGCGGCGGTCTTTTCCGGGTCTGCAAGGAAAACCTTGATGCCCTTTCGGGGATTGTGACTCCTGGGCAGAATCGTCCCACAGGCCGGACCACCGAGGAATTGACCAGATCGATCCTGCTACGCGAGTTGCCGGGAGATGTTATTCCGGTGATCTCTGACACAGTGGCCGGCATCACCCTGGTTGCGGCCGCCATGGATACAACCTGGGCGAGCCGTGGCGAATGGGTGGGGTTGACTTTCTACTGGCAGCGTGTCGGTGTACCTCCGCGCTTCCCCGTGGAGATCAGCATCTGCTTGAACACACAGGCACCTCGCGGACTCCTATGGAGCCTGAGCTTGAGTCGGGTTCATCGGATCTGGGTGGAGCTGCGCGAAGGCGTCAAATACCAAAACCGATTGGCCCATATACCCCTGCGCGGCATGTTCGGGGTCGATCACTGGCCTACGGATCGGTTTGTCGTGGATCGATTCTCGATTAGGGTTCCCAAGCGGGTTGCGACGAGCCAGTACGAAGTCAAGGTGGAGTGGGACGAACAGACCTTCTTGCCCAACAGCACTCTCGGACGCCAACTGAGCGATCGTGATGTGTATGACAGGCTCACAGTTGGGTTGCTGGAGGTGTATTAGCGTAATGGGGGGTGACCAGCAGCATTCCACGGGACGTGAAGTCCCCAGTGCGCTGGCTTGGGGGCTCATTGCCCGGATCCTCATTGCTGTTCTCGGCATTGCCTCGAATGCCCTCATCGTCCGCGCTCTGGGCAACTACCACTACGGCGTCTATAGCCTTTTTCTCAATATCGCCCGCTTCCTTTCGCTTGCGATCGGTCTTGGCTTTCCCCCTGCCATTCTGCAGTTCCTTCCCGAAATGCGCGTAAAGGGGAATGCTCTCGGTGCGCGCCAGCTGCTTGTGCGGGCCGTGCTCTTTCAGTTCGGGGCTTGGGTGATTCTGCTGCCGGTTGTTTTCCTTTTGCGCGGATGGCTCAGCGAACTCCTTCACGCCGACCTCACAGGGATCCTCCTTCTCGGCGCTGCGCTGCTCGTCTTCGAGATGGTATGGATTACTCTGACGCATGTACATATGGCGCTGCGCCTGATGCGTCGCTTGACAGTTGTTTCGGTTGCGCAGCGCGTATTGCTCATCGCGCTGGTGTTGCTGCTTGTCGTACACCTGAAACTGCGCGTCCCCGGCGTACTGTACGCGGTTGCGGGCAGTCTCTTAGTGGGAGGGCTGCTCCTTGGCCGGGGGCTCCCCCGCATGATGCCATGGGCGAAGGGTGATCAAGGGCCAGGTCTGCCAACTGGCAGGTTGATGAAGTACGCCGTGCCGTTTGTCGTAGGGAGCTTAGTCAATCAAGTGCTGTGGCGTTCGTCGGAGACACTGATCATCGGCTACTATTGGACTCCGCGAGAGGTTGGTTACTTTAATGCAGCGTATAATCTCCCGCAGTTGATTCTCGAGTTCATCCCACTTGCGATCTGGCCCATCATTCTGGCTTCACTAGCCGAAGTGCATGCTCAGGAAAGCGAGAAACTGCTTCGCGGGGTGCGGCTTTACTTCCGGCTCCTCGTTGTGCTTGTGGTGCCTTTTGCGATCTCAGGGGCTGTTCTGGGGGGGCAAGCGTATCGGATCCTGTACACACGCTCGATGGACCCCGGGGTGCCGATATGCCAATGCTTCTTTCTGATCTTTCTTCTGTCCTTTATTGTAAATCCACTCCGTGCCGCTCTTTATGTGAAGGAGCGCACGATGGCAAACACAATGATTACAGCGGCTGGAGCCATCGTGAACGTGGCATTTGACTTCGTGTTCATTCCCCGCTATGGGATCTGGGGAGCCGTGCCGCCGGTGGCGATTGCGCTGGTGGTGACCGGGATTCTGCAGTACGTCGTTGCGAAGCGGGCGTTGCCGGATCTGAAGCTTCCGTGGGGACATGTTCTCAAGGTGCTGGCGGGATCTATAGTTGTGCTTCCGCTCTGGTTCATACGCACTAGGCTGGAAGATGTGCTGCTGTTTGGAGTCGTGCTCACCGGCGCTACACTGGCGCAGTACTTCCTATTACGCCTGATGCGCGTATTTGGTTCTGAGGAGCGGGATATCTTGCTCCAGTCAAATCTGCCAATGAGACGTCTGATCGCGGACCTCCTGGCGCCGAAGGACCGGAGCTGAGGAGTGGCAATGGCTTCAG
>JAGMDA010000673.1 GCA_023128935.1 Candidatus Eiseniibacteriota bacterium
CATAGCGGAGCCAACCGAACTGTCGACCAATGTAGTGGTTCTCACGGTGGGCACCTTTCTGCAGGGCAAGATTTTCACAGGGCTCGATCCCCGTCCCGGTGGCCGCCGCGGAGAGCCGCCGGCTGTGGGTCTTACCGCTTCCCTTCAGCGTCTGGGATTGCAGTTGGGGCGCCTGAAGACCGGCACTCCCCCACGTCTTTGGAAGGAAAGCATCGATTTCTCGCGCGTGACAGTTCAACCGGGAGATGAGCCGCCGCCCCGATTCTCTTTCTATAGTGAGGCGACTGTGCGCAACCGCGTCGTGTGCCATTTCACGCGGACCAATGAGCGCACTCATGAGATCATTGCCGGATCGCTGGATCGGTCACCCCTCTATGGCGGAGGCCTGATCCGGGGGATCGGACCGCGGTATTGTCCGTCGATCGAGGATAAGGTGGTGCGCTTTCCGGAGCGGCGCAGCCACCAGATCTTCCTTGAACCCGAGGGACTCGATTCGGACGCGACCTATCCGGCCGGCATTGCGACCTCCTTGCCGGAGGATGTGCAACTTGCCTATGTGAGGACCATCCCGGGGCTTGAGCAGGCCACCTTCATTCATCCTGGTTACGCGGTGGAGTACGATTTCCTGCTGACTTCTCAGATCGATTCCAAACTTGGTGTGCGCGGCATCGCGGGGCTCTTTGCGGCTGGGCAGATCAATGGGACGTCGGGCTACGAGGAAGCCGCGGCCCAGGGAATCATCGCGGGGCTGAATGCCCACGCGCTGCTGGCAGGCAGGGAACCGGTCATCCTGGCGCGGGACCAGGCCTACATCGGGGTGCTGATTGATGATCTGGTGACCAAGGTTCCGACCGAACCCTATCGGATGTTCACCTCCCAATCAGAGTACCGGCTCCTGCTGCGACAGGACAATGCGGATCGACGTTTGAGCCACCTGGGCCGGCAGATCGGACTCTTGAGCCGCGCAGACTGGGTACGGGCTGAGAGGCGATGGGCTCGGATTGAAGCGGAGCGGCGGCAGCTGGGGAGCCACCGTCTCAACCGCGAGCGGCTTAGGCGGTTCTGGCAGGCGACTGATTCCCCTTCACTCGGGGATGGGGACCTGGGCAAGACGCTTGAGGATCTCTTGAAGCAGCCAAGCGTCACGATGGAGACACTGAAAGCGCTCGGGCATTGTACCGATCTCTCTGAATTGGATGAAGCCACGGTCGAGGCCGAGGTCAAGTATTCGGGGTACATCCGTAAGCAGGAGCGCGAGGTAGCTCGCGCCCGGGCGCTGGAGAACCTTCGCATTCCCGAGCGGATCCTAGACGCGCCGCCGGCAGCGCTCTCTAACGAAGCCCTGGAGCGCTTGAAGGAGCACCGCCCACGGACCCTGGGCCAAGCGCTGCGGATTCCGGGCGTCACGCCGAGCGATGTTTTCGTGCTGGCGGTCAGGATCCGATCCCGCGCGAGGGCATCCACTGATTTGCGCGATCAGGGGCGTTGCGTGCAAGGCGCCACTTGATCGCACTAGTTTCCTTTCCAAATGGTGTCCGGTGGCCTCGCAGTGAACCCCCAATGCCCTCAAGCCT
>JAGMDA010000674.1 GCA_023128935.1 Candidatus Eiseniibacteriota bacterium
CAACATCGGGGGGCTGAGGCAGTAGGGGGGGCCAGGCCACATCCGGGGCTCAGGCAGTAGAGGGGCCTAGGCAACATCGGGGGGCTGAGGCCTGCGCGGGCTTCTCAGCCATGACATCCCACCTTCCTCGGAAGCGGTTCTGGGGGAGGCAACCAAGCCTGACGTGTTGGTTCAGGCAGTGTTATTAGCCACACGAAATCCTCAAGAGCCGCGTATATAGGCATAGCGGATATGAACCTAGCTTACCAGAGATGGGCAAGGAATGCATGATCCGAAGCTGCATCTACTTCTGTCAGTTTCGGACATGCGGTTGTACACTCATGCGAAGGGTGTGCTGCCTTCGGTAGGCGGTCACGAGCAGTATATACCCTCGGACGTGGAGACCAGTCGCGCTGTCATTGGCCAACTGGTCTCGGGCGATGTCTCTTTGCACACGGCGTGTTCGGCAACCGCAAAACGAGCAAACGGGCAAAAGGAGGCTACTTGTTCCGCTGCCTTTTCGTATCGGATCTACATGGCCGGGTCGACCGCTACGCAAAGCTCTTTGACCTCATAGCTCGGGAACGCCCGCAGGCTGTATTTCTGGGGGGCGACCTGCTGCCCACGCTCTGCCACGAGCAGGGACCTGGAAGCGCAGCTGCGCCGGCTGACTTTACCAGGGACGTTCTGATCGCTGGGTTCAGGGATTTGGCCAGAACGCTCGGGAGAGCCTATCCTCGAGTGTTTATAATCTTGGGCAACGATGACCCGCGCGCAACTGAAGCCGTCCTGCTTGAGGCCGCCACACACAACATCTGCGATTACATGCACAACCGCGCCGTCGATCTAGGCGCATTCCGCGTATATGGCTATGCATGCGTCCCTCCCACACCCTTCATGCTGAAGGACTGGGAGCGCTACGATGTGTCGCGTTTTGTGGATCCAGGCTGCGTTTCACCCGAGGAGGGCAGGCGCTCTATCCCAGTGTCCACTAGAGACGTACGCTACGCGACAATCGCCGGCGATCTGGAGCATCTAGTCGGCGATGAGGACTTGAAGCAGGCGATATTCCTATTCCACTCGCCTCCCTATCAGACCAAACTCGACCGGGCTGCCCTGGACGGCCAGATGGTCGATCATGTCCCCATCGATGTACACGTTGGAAGTATCGCCATCCGGCGTTTCATTGAGCGTCACCAGCCCCTGGCGACCCTCCACGGCCACGTGCACGAATCCGCCCGTCTGACAGGATCGTGGCGTGATCACATCGGCCGCACGGTTGCCCTCTCAGCCGCCCATGATGGCCCCGAACTTGCTTTAGTGCGTTTCGACCCCGACAATCCGACGCAGGCTAGTCGTGATCTATACTGATGTCCGCACCCATGTCCAACCACGTGCAATAATGCATTTTCCAGTGCTCTCTTGCATGGTCTCGCGTCCAGACCCACGGCGCACTGTGAGGAGTTGCGCTTTGTCCGGCCACGGTCATCAAGTCTCAGAATCATTGGTAACCCTGTTCATCTGCAATTCGCGTGCGGCATCCGTTATGGCCCCTATCTTGACGGCGTAGCTGGTCCGCTCCGCGATGTCCTGGTCCGTCACAATGTGGATATCCAGCAATTCCCGTGTCCGGTAGCCCGTGCGCAGGTAATTCACCTCACCCAAACAGAGACTCCACCCCTTCAGCCAGCTCATCAGCTCTCGCCGCTGTTCCTCCGAGCCGCGGAAGTGGATCAGCAGATCGATGTCACTCCCTGGACCAGCCGTGGCATTCTTCGTACTGCCGAATATGTATATGGCTTCGACCCCAAATCGATCCGGTTCCATCTCTGCCGCAATCTGCTCTGCCATCTTTAGCCGCCAGCTCCAGTACTGCAGTGGTTCGCGCGCGGGACCGGCACCTACGACAGGCTTCTGTGCATCGTCTTCATCCGGAGCGACCAGCATACCCAGTGCCTCGTTCAGATCTGCGTTCATGGGCACACGCAGCACTCGGCCACCTGTCACGGCCGGCACATCGATGACGTGCACCGTATCCTCCACTGCCTTGCAGTCCGGGACCAGTTGGCTCAGCAGATTGGATGTGCCCAACAAAAAGCGTTCGTTGAAAACGATCCCTTCATCGTCCGGGTAGAGTGGCAGGTACCGGATCGACGACTCCACTAAGTCCTGGAAAAAGTGGGTGCCAAATGACAGGTCTGGCACATAGCCGCCCTTCTGGCGCGCAATCTCGATCAGCATTGCGGTGTTGCTTATATCCGCGTATGTAACACTCACGCCCAGCCGGATGTCACCGCGGCTTCCCCAGCGCCCAGGCCCCATCAGTATGAACTGACGCTTCGGCAGGAGTTTGTTGAGCCGGCCAACTACCCGCCCCACCGCACGCATTTCACTCTCAGTCCCCAATTCAGCGTAGCGCATTGGATCCACATATACGATGTGGGTGATATCGGACATCCAGCCGTTTGATACATATCTATCCGCTGAGAAGACGATATCCTTCTTGGGTATGTCCTTGGGAATAGGGGCCGGTGCAGAATCTGCAGCGTAGCTCTGAGGCCGACATTGGAGTAGGTAGAAGTCGGTGCCATCGTGAGCGAATTCTATATCTACTGGCGTCCCTAAGTGCTCTTCGAGCACAGACATTATATTTCCGATGTACTTGATAAACGGCGTCTCCGACAGTAGGCCATTGAAGGTCGGCACGATTTCATCCCGCTCGAGATCAAGCATTAACCCCACAACCTTTTGAAGCATGTCGTTCTTCAGGAGGGAGAACACCTTTTCCAGAGCCGGGTAGCCGCTCCCACATTCCCGTAGGAGGGTCTGTATCTCGATTGTCTCCAGCGTTCGCGTCTCCATATTGATCACATCGATCTTCTTTGGCGCATAGCGGATCACCTCGTCTATGGCTGCATTGACCCGTAGATTGGGCTTGCCCGGCACTACCAGAACCGCGTAGTCGTCACTCACGCGATCCACGGCGCGCGTGCCCAGGCCAGGCACAAGACGCACGAGCCCGTCATCACGCTCGATGCGCGGTGACCAGCGGAACTCGTTCTTACTAAAAGCCACCCCAGCAAACGCCGGCAGGTAGTACTTGCCTAAACGGGTTCCCACCACCTCCTGTATCAGGATTCCCATCTCTTCATTGAACTCAAGCAATCCGTGCTCCCGGCGGTACTCGATCGGATCGGGTCCAAACGTCGATGCGTAGACCTCTGCGATCGCATCCATCAAGGTCTCCAAGCGCTGCTGCTTACTTCCTTGATTGGCCACGAACAGACTCTTGTACTTGCCAGAGAAAGCGGTGCCCAGACGATCCTCGAGAAGGCTCGAACTGCGGATAATCAACGGTATGTCGGCGAGATCATCCAACGCCACCGATAGACCGTTAATCACCCGGGGAGTGAACGACGAACTCTTGAAGAGCTGAATGACGCTGCGATACTCGTCGCGCACCTGATCGATCTCCTTGAACTTCTGCTCAAGTGTATCCTGTAGATCATTATGACTGACGAAATCGAGTAGCCCGTCGGATGCCAGATACCACGTCTTGGGAACCTTGACTGTACCCACCGGCCGGTCAGGGCATTCCGTTCGTTGGAGGATCTTGTGAGCCAAAAACAACCCGGCGCTCTTGCCACCCAATTTACCGTGACTTTCAGGCGGCAGGACCACGCGGTCAAGTAAGTCTGAGAAATCGGAAACCCTGAGATACTCCTTTGCCACGCGGACGAAATCCAACTGCTCGGTCAAGAGACGTTGCGTCAGTGAGACACGCATGCTTTTCTGCGTGTAATCTGGGAGTTCTGAACCGTCAGCTAAATTGTGGTGGAACCGACGGATCGCATCCACTAGCTCTGGAAGCGAAGAGCGTTGGCTATTCAGGATCTCCATGAAGGAGCTGGCCTTGTCTTCCTGCATCCACTTCTGCACGCGCGCGAGGATCTCATCGTCGCTGAGATGCTTGCTTGCCAGTTCAAAGGGTCTATCGCTCAGCAACGCTGTGTTGTCCGCATAGCACCTGCGGCCAGGGATATTCAATTCCCCGGTCAATGCCTCCGCCGCGCCGGTCGTCCCTCCGGGATCTGGAAGAAGGGCTTGAGCCTCCTCAACACCAATCCGCAGTAGATGGTTCGTCATCTTCCTGGCAATCCGCAAGTAGATGTCCTTGTCTGATTCGCGCAGCAAGTGTATTGGGGCTCGCCACTCATCCCGCTTTAACGACCCTCGGGGGGAACTAGCATGCGTCCAGTCCTGGCGCACATCCTGCATTCTTTTATGGAAGGCATAATGCCCAAGTCGATCAGCGATGCTATTGAGCAGGCGCACTTCATCCTTGAGGAAAGGTCCCGTGTCTTCTCTGGGCCGTTCCTCGATGTAGTAGACACTCAGCGTTCCAACTTCACTATCCTGAACCCTGATGATTGCGCTCAGAATCCACTCGGAGGGTTCGAAATCAGCAGATCGATAGGTTTGCCCCTCGCAGGTGAGGACTACTCGACAGATGTCTGGGTACTGCCAACCGGGCGCCATTGCTTTAACAACGGATTGGAACGCTTGATCGAGCGACAAAGATGGGTTGCTAAGCAGTTCTTCAACCTCAAATAGGCAGTTTAGCTCCTTGGCTCTCTCCTGCAACGATGCTAGCAGGTCATTGTGAGTCCTATTGGGCTTTCTCATTGCGCTTGACAACTCCTCTGCCATGCCTGCCATCCACCTTGATTTCCAGCGGCGAGACAAGCCTTATATGCCTCACGAAACGCGTCTCCATCACGGTGTCCTGTTCATCCAGCCAGCACCAATCGATCTTATACCGGCCTTGGTGCTTCATTGACAAGTATAGAACGCGGGAGCTGATCAGGTTGTGGAAGAAATGGGAGCCCTGGCTCAAATCCGGGTTCATCTCGCGAAGGCTCGCTTCCACGATAACCCTGGCACCGTTGATCTGTCCCCACTCGACGGGGACCCCCAACCAAGGGTCCGAGCTACCCCAGCGGCCGAAGCCAATCAGCAGGTAGGGCCGCCCCGCCTCGACGGCTGCCCGGTTGACTTCCTCCAGTTCGACCGCGATCTGCCGCGTATACTTCGCCTGGAACTCCCCGGGCTTCAAGAAAACTACATCCCGGATTCCCTGGGGGCTCCCGTTCCCCAACACCTGCTCCGATGCCAGGACGACATGCTTGCCCAGCAGTTCTTCTGGCGTCACGTCCACCTGCTCCTCTGACACCATCATCGGGCGCAACTGCAGGAATCCGAGCCGAGTGGGCGACTCAGGGCGCCGAGTTATATTTAGCGCAAACTCAATCTCCACGGCAGTCCCCACCGCATGTTGCGACAGTACGAGCAGGCGTTTCAGCACATCGTTGAGAGCCACAACCCCAAGGCTGAGGATGGGCGCAAAGTCGAGCACCCGCGGACCCTTGGCACCCAGCCCCGGACGCAGCCGATCGGACTGCGGATCGTAGGTCGAAACCAGATGCTGGAGGGCACCGTCCGCCTCTGCTGCTGCAAGGTCAAGGTGCACGAGATATTCGGTTTCGCGAATGGGATCAGGCAACGGCGGGCGTCCCATGTGAACAGCCCAGAATTCAGTCTGCGTGTTCTTCAGCAAGTCCCCAATGTTGTTGACCGGCGGGGGGGCCTTTGGATAGGCAGGCGAGTAGGTCCAGGACAGACCACCGTCCACGATCTGCTTGCCCAGCCCTAAGGCAAGGTTCACCACGCCGTCTTCTGGGCAGGCGTGCCCACTAGGGTAGTAGTTGTACGAACGCCCCACGCCGGAGATACATGGGTAAAATCGATCCCCCCGGCGTTGGCCAATTACTTCCTGGACGATGACCGCCATCTTCTCGCACGTGAGATCCTGCCCCACCGATCGGATGTAGCTTTTCGCCTGCCGGAAGAAGGTTGATGCGTAGACAAACTTGATGGCCTCAACCAACCTCTGGAAGCGCACATCCACATCGATCTGGTTGTTGGGAATCATCTTAGTCCCGTACACGCCAGCGAACGGATGGGCAAGGGCATCCTCAAGCAAACTCGACGAGCGGACGGCCAGCGGCGTATGCACTTTGGCGATCAGCGCCCTGAGATCTCCGACATGCTTGGCTGGCAAGACGCCCTGCTGGAACGCATGGGCTATCCGCTCGTCCGGTCGATCTGACAGCGCTGTGGGATAGAGATCGTTCTGCTCCATGAAGGCATCGAACAACTCAGTGGTTAGGACCGTCAGAGTAGGAACGACGATCTCGAAGCGGGGAAACTCCCCGGGGTCAAGCCCCGACAGGATCTGTTGCCGGATCGTCTCTAGACCGGCAGCTTTGCCACCCAGGGACCCGGAGCCTACGCGGGTAAAGGTCTGCTCCGCCCCAAAGAATTGCCGGCCGAATTGCGGCACGCCGGAGCCGCCCGGTGTTCTCATACAGCCCCCGGTGGCTATCCGGCGACTCCGCCCGCACCTCAAAATCGCGGCCCTGGCCCACCAACCGCACGCAGAATGCTGGGTCGCTAGTCCTTACACCCAACCGCGGTCGCGGCACGCCGTGGCGACGCGATTGATGGCAAGCACATAGGCCGCATCGCGCATGAAGAGGTTCTGCTTCCGAGCCAGATCACTGACGGCGATATAGGCTGCTGTCATCTTCACGTCCAGTTTG
>JAGMDA010000675.1 GCA_023128935.1 Candidatus Eiseniibacteriota bacterium
ATCCACGTCCCCGCTGGCACCCTCGATGAGCATCATGGCTTCCGCCAGGCCAATCGCCGCGAAGGCATAGCAAGACCCGCAATTGTCCTGGTTCTTCGCTGGCGTGATGACCCCCTGGTCTCTCCAGTCCAAGCTCGAGGCACCGAAAAGGGATGCGCCAGGGGGCATTCCTTCTTTGGCGAGGACAATCGCACGATCGGTTGGAATAAACCCCATGGCGGGATGGCTATGGGCCGGGAAACCCGCCCCGGCCAGCAGGATAAGGGCCGCAAGCGTGGGCAGAATGCCCCCGCGGGCGTGTGGGATTCTTCTCCTAGCGCATATAGTTGCCATGGGACTTTCCTGCACATTTCGCCATGCTTGAGCTGCTGGTCCCAACCCCCCTCAGGGGGGCGAACTTGTCGGAGGGCGCTAAGGTGCAAGGTCTATGCCCAAGGTGCCGAAGCTTCAGGACACCCCTTGCGGCATTGCGCAGCGCATCCGGGTGTGCGAATCCTGCGTGCAAGATGCGAGCAGGACCGATTTTGGGCGGGATGGGGTGTGGGGCGCGTGTCTCGTGCTAGCATATACTTCGCAGAATGCACTAAAGGTGACAGCTCTCGCAGCCGATGGACGAGGTAGGGAAAAGGTCGCCGGCTCGGGAGATGGGGATCGCGCGTCAGGTGTTGACGGGGGAGCGGTGACGCATGCCTGAATGGCGGCAGGACTGGACTCACCAACCGACAATTCTCCTTGTGACAGAAGAGAGCGCCCAAGCTGGAAAGCTCCGCGCCCATCTGGAGTCTTCCGGTCGATCAGTCGTTTGGGTTCACAGCCGCGAGGAGGCTGCCCAAGTGCTGGACGGTGTGCAGGCGGATGCGCTTGTCTCCCGTCTCCGTGCTCCCCGCATCCAAGGCATGGCCGTCCTTGCGTTGGCGCGCAAACGGAATCCCGAGATCGGCGCAATCCTGTTGATCGACCCGGGTGAAGAGGAGCGGGCAACGCGCGCAATGCGCCGGGGGGTGGTGGATTTTCAGGCCCCCCCGCTGAACTTCGAGAAGATCACTGCGGTGATCGACCGGCTCCTCGACCGCCAGCGGCTTGTGGAAGACCTCTCCCGCCTGGGCCAGCTCCTCGACCGCCAGTTCGGCTTCCCGAACCTGATCGGCAATTCAGGCGCAATGGCCCGGCTGCGCTCCAAGCTCCGGGAGATCGCGCCGCGCGAGATCAGAATCCTTATTGTGGGGGAGGCGGGCTCGGGCAAGGATCTGGTGGCTTCCATCCTTCATCAGAATAGCCCTCGCCGGAATGCTCCCTTTGTCAGGGTCGATTGCTCCGCACTTCCTCCCCGACAACTGGGCCGCGAGCTGTTCGGTACACCATCCGAGGGGGGGGAGAGCCGCTCCCCTGGGCGTCTGGAGATGGCCTCGGAAGGCACGCTTTACCTGGACGGCGTGATGGACCTGCCCGAGCAACTGCAGGTCCGCATCGCCGATGTGATTCGCACGGGCCTGCTAAGGCCTGAGATCAGTGAGCTGCCCGTGGATGTCCGTCCACGTATCATTGCATCAAGTGAACTGGACCTGAGCGCGAAGGTGGAGAGTGGCCAGTTTTGCGAGAGGTTCTATGCGCTGCTCTCTGAGGTCCGGATCGACCTGCCTCCCCTGCGGCATCGCAGGCGGGACATCCCCATGGTGGCTCGGCACTTCCTGGCCGAGGGCAGTGAGCGGCACAAGAAGTCGCTGTCCTTCCGCCATGGGGCGCTGGATCGGCTGGCGGATTACGACTGGCCGGGCAACGTCCGGGAACTGAAGAATGTAGTTGCT
>JAGMDA010000676.1 GCA_023128935.1 Candidatus Eiseniibacteriota bacterium
GCGCTTGATCGACTGCAACATCGAGGATTTGCTCGATGGCGATCTGGAGTGGGCCGATCTGGTCATGGTCGGCAGCATGCTCCCGCAGCAGCTTGATGCGCAGCGGATCATCGCGCGGGCGCACGCCAGCGGGAAGCCGGTCGTAGTCGGCGGGCCGGACGTGACGGCCAGTCCCGACGTATACGCCGATGCCGACTTCCGGGTGCTGGGTGAGGCCGAGGAGCTGATGGGTGAGTTCGTCGCGGCCTGGCATGCGGGAGAAGCACGCGGAACGTTCGTGGCTGAATCGTTTCCCGATCTGACGCGGTCGCCTGTGCCCCGCTTCGACCTGCTCAAGCTCGAGCACTACATGCATGTCGGGGTGCAGTTCTCGCGCGGCTGTCCCTACAACTGCGAGTTCTGCAACGTGATCGAGCTGAACGGCCGGGTGCCCCGATTCAAGAAGACGGACCAGATGCTGAAGGAGCTCGACTGTCTCCACGAACTCGGCCATCGGGGACACGTCGACTTCGTCGATGATAACCTCATTGGGAATCCCAAGGCCACCCGAGCCTTCCTCGCTGCGCTGGGGGACTGGCGCAAGCGGCGCAGCTACCGCTTCGAGTTTACGAGCGAGGCCAGCCTCAATCTGGCCGACGATGACGGTCTACTAGCGCTCATGCGCCGGGCGGGGTTCTTCGCCATTTTCGTGGGCATCGAATCCCCCGACACCGACATCCTCCTCAGCACCCACAAGGCTCAGAACACGGGCCGGGACATCGCCGCCAGTATTCGCAAGATCCATCGGGCAGGGATGTTCGTGAATGCGGGCTTCATCGTCGGCTTCGATGGCGAGACCGCTTCCGTCTCGCAGGCGATGATCGCTTGCATCGAAGAGGCCGCCATTCCGGTGTGCATGGTGGGGTTGCTCTATGCGCTGCCGAATACGCAGCTCGCTCGCCGACTGTGTGCCGAAGGACGTCTGCATGCGAGTTTCGATCGCCCAGCGTCCGATGATGCAACGGATCAGTGCACGTCGGGCCTCAACTACGTGACCCTGAGGCCGCGGGGGGAGATCCTCACCGACTACCGCACCATCCTACGGACGATCTACCACCCACGAGCCTTCTTCGGGCGCGTGCGACGCATGGCGCGGGATCTCGACCTTGCGCGACCCGAATTGCGTCGCCCGTTGCGTGTTGTCGGCCAGAATCTGCGGTCCTTCCTGAGGATCAGCCTGCAGATGGGAGTGCGCGATCAGCAGGCACGGGGCCATTACTGGCGGGCCCTGGGGGATTGTCTGCTGCACAACCCGCGGGCGCTCCGGACAGTGGTGTCATTCGCCGCGCTCTACCTGCATGTGCGGCCCTTCGCCCAGTTCTTGGAGCGCCGGTTGAGTGGGCAGATTGAAGCGCTCGATACCGGCGATTCGCTGGTGCGGGTCGTGGGAGAGGTGGCGGGGGTGGTACCCGTGGCCGCGGTGGCGCCTGCGGCGGCAGTGTGTGCCGCCGAACCGTTGTCGGGAGAGCGCCTCGCAGTCGATGTCTGAAGCGCTCAGCGTCCACCTGCCGACTGTGTCGGCAGGCGGCGACGATCGAGATCAGAACGAGACGATGCTTGCCTTCGCGCGTTCCGATGCGAGCCACTGTACAACGAAACGCGCTGCGAACAGCAGCTGGGTCTGGTATGCTCTATGCGGGTGCAGGCACGTTACCTGTTACCAAAAGGCTCGTGCGGGATTCAACGCATGATGGAGGTTGGTATCATGAGAACCGCGATCCTCTGTATTCTGGTATGCCTTCAGATGATGTGCGCGGCGGCACTCGCGGACATTCTGGTCGTCTACCCTGACGGTCATGGTCCCTATCCCACGATCCAAGATGCCCTCGACGCAGCCGCACCCGCGGACACTGTCCATCTGGCCGACGGCACCTTCACCGGACCCGGCAACCGCGATCTCGACTACAACGCCAAAGCGCTGCTGGTCACATCCCAAAGCGGCGAGACGGAACTCTGTATCATCGACTGCGAGGGCTCGGAGGCCGATCCCCACCGGGGTTTTATCTTCCAGAGCGGAGAGACTGCGGATGCACGGATGGAGCGGGTGACGATCCGCGGAGGCTACCTGAGCGGATCATATCCCGATGGCGCGGGAGGCGCCATTCTTTGCGTGGGTACCCAGCCCACCATTCGCCACTGCATATTTATGAGCAACCACGCCGAGCAAGGGGGTGGTATCTACACCTGGGGATACAACAACACCATTGCAGACTGCATCTTCATTGAGAACACCTCCGGCAGTTCGGCAGGTGCGCTGACGCTCGGTGCATCCACAGGGGCTGTGGATCACTGTGTCTTCGCCAGGAACACAGCTCCCGTAGCCGCGAGCCTGATCGCCGTGGGGAGCACGGTCACTGTTTCCCATTGCACTTTCGTCTGCAATGAGAGCCAGTTCGGCAACAGCATCATAAGCGGCCAATCTTCCCACACCGTCGTTCTGAACTGCATCTCGGCCTTTGGTGGCCTGGGCTCAGCGATAGACTGTAGCATGGACGGCACAATCGAGCTGTCCTGCTGCGACATCTATGGGAATGCGGGTGGAAACTGGGTTGGCTGCATTGCCGGCCAGTACGGGATCAACGGCAACATCTCGGAGGACCCGCTTTTCTGCGACCTGCCCAACGGCGATTTCTCGCTCGCTGCAGACTCGCCCTGCGCTCCTTTTTCGCCACCCAATCCCGAGTGCGATCTGATCGGTTTCGCGGGCATCGGTTGCGCCGCCCAGGATGTCACCGCGCCCGTTGTTCAGCGCGGTGATGTGCGGCTCGCGTTGGAACCAAACCCATGCATCATCGGAACGACGATTCTGCTCTCAGCACCGATCACCCAAGGCGTGCGGTTTCATCTGGTCATTTACGATGCCAGCGGCAGAACCATCCGGCAATGGATCCCCGCGGCAAGCCCGGGCGGCACGTTGCGCACAGCATGGGATGGCACTGATCAATCGGGGCAAGCAGTTGCGAGTGGAGTCTACTTCGTGCGCGCGAGCATGGGTGGCGCGAGTGCTACCCAGCCGCTTCTATTGGTTCGATAAGGGCATAGGGTCTAAGAGTCGATGAGGGCATGCGGCGGTCCCATCCGCTGAAGTCCACCAGCGCCGCGGCGAGCGTCTTGAGCATCGGCGCCCTGACCGACTCATGGCGATAGCCACGGAGGTGGCGGGCTGCTCCGAAGAGAACGACTCCGGCGTTCTTAGTCTCCCTTGTCTTGTTCGTGTCTTGCTCCTGTCTCACTCCTGGCTTACTCCTGGCGCCTTATCAGGAGTAGGGTGGCATCGTCTCCCAGGGGCGTATCGCCGAGAAAGGCCGATAGATCCTCGAGCACGCCGTCTACAATCTCCTCCAGCGGCTGCTGGTGTCTGAGATTGACGCTCTGAAAGAAGCGATCCTCCTCGTAGAACTCCTCTCTTACCTGAGCCTCCGGGAAGGCGTCGGAAAAGACACATAGCAGACTCCCTGGGGATAGATGAACCGTTTGCGCTTCGTATGCGGATCCGGTGGCTGGCAGCCCCATGGCGCGGATCCAGTTGGCAACTGCCATGGCAAGCGGATCGGAGCGAGGGGATATGACTGTGCGACCCGAACCACTTGAGATTCTCGCTGCATGTGTGCTCTTGGTAGCACTGACGGCATTCGGATTGGGCTGCGACAGTGACAAACAGGCTGCTTCTTGTCCATCCTGTCCGATCGGTACGATCAGCGGCTATGTGATTGGTGGGGAAGGGGCCCTCAGCGCCGAGGTTACCACCATATCGACCTACCATGCTGACCCCACGGTTAATCTATCCGTACAGACTGACTCTACCGGTTGGTACACATTGTCGTTACCCCTGGGGAAGTACTTACTGCGGGCTAGAACCAATATGACCGGACATACGGTTCTCTACTACAAGACTTGCGGTTCTACTTGGTCTAAGTCGGAAGCCGACACACTTGCTCTCGACGGCGCGCAGCTCCGGGCCGACTTCGCCTGTGGGGGAGTTGCAGTCTCGATCCATATTCCCGGGGCATCAGATGGTAAGAGATTCAAAGTCGGACTGACAGAGATCGGCGTGTCCAGCCCCAAGCGGAGATGCTCTCAGTTAGTGGAAGCCACCGATGAGGTCCTTGCGTTCGGATGGGATGCTGTTGTGTCAGGAGCGTATGCGATCTACCTCTGGCCCTCCAGGAGCTCTCGGATCTGGCTACCCACTTCTTTCGAGTTGGAAAGCGCAGAGACGCTCCTCGTCCAAGCCGGGGAGACAACGTCATACGCAACCAGCTTCAGTCTGCCTGCGCAGATCGTGGGCGAGGTGCTAGGGAGCTGGCAGCTTATGGGGCTGCGCGATCCGCCGACGGTGAGTGCTTTCAATGATGATTCGCTGTTTATCGCAAGGGCCATTGTTGATGACGAGGGGCATTTCGCACTGAACTTCTATATCCCAATGCCTGTGAGGCTCCAGGTCTCCATTGAAGGTATGGGGTGCTGGATAGGAGCCGACAACTTCCTAGAAGCCACGACCTTTGAGCCAGAAGCGGGTGGCACGCTTGTCATAGACCCGTATATCGAGAGCGGGATAGTGTGCTCCTTTTCCGGGCCCGGGAGTGATACAGATCACAGGGCAATGATTTCCTTGGTCGATGCCGGCGGGAGCCTGATAATGGCCTCGCATTACAATCCCTATCGGGTGAATCCGATACCGATCCCCAACCTCGCTCCAGGGACCTACTACCTACATGTCGAGCGCGTGACAGATACGCAGAGGTGGCTACCACAGTGGTATGACCAAGCCGATAGCCTGCAGGATGCGACGCCGATCGAGGTTTTTGCGGGGGGTGAAGCCACCGAGGTGACGGTTCGTTTGATTGAAGGCGGGGCGATTCATGGCAGGATTCTGATGAGTGACAGAAGCCCATACGGGAATTGGTGTGTTCGAGTCTGTCCTGCATCGGACTCCACGGACGCGTACGCCCGGGTGATGGCCGGGGAGATGACGGGAGCCTTCTCCGCCGTTGGCCTGCCGGATGCGGCGTACAAGCTGGGCCTCTGGTACGGAGGGCCGTATTGGTGGTACCCCGGAACTTGGGATTGGGAAGCGGCGGAAGTGATCTCCATTGAGGATCACTCCAAGGTCACCGGAGTTGAATGGTGCCTTCCGGAGTAGAGGAGATCAGCCACGGGGTGAGGACATAAGCGCATCTGGACCAGTGTTGGAGGTTGAATTGGGCGTCTGGCGTCTGAGGAAGGTCGGTGTACTTCTCGCGGTTATACTGCTGCTCCTCTCCTGTACCGACAACACGGATAAGTGCCCGTCTCGGCCGGAATGCGCCGCCGGGGCTCTCGAGGGTTACTTGCTGGGTGGAGACGGTGTAATAGAGGGGACCGTGAGGGCCAGGGCTGTCTCGGACACTGCCGGACTGGTCGGAAGCATTGCAACGGATGTGGACTCGACTGGTTGGTATCACCTTGATTTGCCCGGTGGCTCCTATGTTCTTTTGGTCGAGCCAGCGGTAGAGGGCCATCTGCGTTGCTTTTATTCGTCTACCGGACTCGTTGCATTGTCGCGCGATGCCGACACACTGCAGGTTATCGAAGGCAGCGAACCGCTCAGAGTGGATTTCCTTC
>JAGMDA010000677.1 GCA_023128935.1 Candidatus Eiseniibacteriota bacterium
GGCGACACCATCTCCATAATAGCGCACCTTGTCTATGGCCAGAACGGTCTGGTTCCGAATTACAACGCCGAAGACCCTGTCAAAGGCTAGATCATGAGCAGTGAGAACGGCGTGAACTCCGGGAAGCGCCCGCGCCCTGGTCGTGTCGATGGAAATGATCCGCGCGTGCGGGCGCCGGGCCAGCAGCACCTTGCCCCACAGCATCCCCGGTGCGCTGAGATCGGCTGCAAAGACGGCCTTTCCAGTGGTTTTGCCGATAGCGTCGACGCGCCAATGGGGCCGGCCGATAGCGTTGAACACATCTCCCATGAGGGCCCTACTCTCTGACAGGCGTTCCGCGACGGGACACTAATCCTGAGTGATTTTGCTGTCGTCGATCGTGATACTCAGCTCCACGCGGCGGTTCATCGCCTTGCCCTCAGGCGTAGTATTGGGCGCGATCGGTTGGGTTTCGCCGTAGCCACGGATCTGGATCGCCGCCCCGTTGACTCCGTTGGCGATCAAGATTTCGGTAACAGCCTGAGCTCGCGTCTGTGACAGCTGATGATTGTACTCAGCAGGACCATCGCTGTCGGTATGCCCAATGATCAAGATGATGTCCTCCGGGTACTTCTTGAGCACGTTGGCCAGGCTAGTCAGGACATCACACGACTCAGATCCTAGCTCACTGCCGTTGCTTGCGAATTGGATCCGATTCGAGGAGAGGGTCACCATGATCCCCTGGTCGGTTCGACGCGTCTCGGCGATCTGAGCCAACTCCTCGGCCTGCTGATCCAAGCGATGCCCGATTGCTCCATCGATCGCACCACCAACTCCCGCACCCTTCTTGGTCCCACTGCCGCATCCAGCGGCCAGGGCCAGCGAAAGCAGGACTGCCCCCATGACAAGCATCTGCTGCCTGCTATGCCATATCCTCGGTATGTTCATGTTCTCTCTCCCGCTACCGAGTGCAGGACGAATCCGCCTAAGACGTCTGCATCCTCGAGACCCAGTCGAGCCGACTACATCCTACCCTTGTGGGGATCGTGCCAAATCGTCAGCCTTATGACAAGTAGTGGTGATGAAACCCAGAGGGAATCGACACCCTGTCAATTATTCGATGTTCACCTGAGCCACATACAGCAGCTTGCGGTCTCGGTTGGCGAGGAAATTACGGAGCATGAATTCGAGATCCGGCTCGACTTTCCCCGCGAAGGCTACGCTCCCATTGATCTCCACGACCAGTTCCTGTTCAAGCTGGACCATGTCAGGGTGGACAAGGATGGTGAAACCACCCAACCGGGAGCCTTCGATGCAGACGCGATTGGCCAGAAAGCGAACACGGACTGCGGCGCAGGGTGCCCCGCGCTCAAAGAGAAAGCGATTGGATATCTCTGGCAGATTTCCCTCTAACTGTACCTTCTCTCCGCTGCGCTTGACAGTCACCTGGACATGATCTCCCCTTTTGACTCTTCGCTTGAACGCACTTAGATCCTCAATGCTCCCAATCTGCATATTCCCGCACCGAGTGATCACGTCGCCCTCAGCCAGCCCCATGCGGCGGGCCAGTGTCTCGCCATCTACCAACTTGGAGACTTTGGTGCCGTAGCCCTCGTAGGACTCATCGTGGTAGAAGCCGAAGGTCACCCGGTCATCCACAACGATGAGATTGGCGTCGGTGTGCCAGGGCGCGGCCTCAACCGGCAGGACCTTGTCAATGCAGAACCAGCGGCAGAGGCCGTATTCCTTGCTGGCTGATTTCCAGTGGATCTTCGGTGGCAGCGGTTCGCGAGGATGGTTCTCCAGGAACCGCGCGATCCTCGGATTTTCCTGTGAGGCATAGGTCGGCTCGTGCCCGATCCCGTGGTACTCCCGGTACATGATGTTGGCGCCCGCCTGCAGGGCCATGGCAATCATCTTCCTCGCTCTGTCAGCGGGATAGAGTCCGTCCAGATCGGTGTTGATCACGTGAAGCGGCGTATTCGCCATATTGGCGGCGTAGGTCTCCATCTGGCCGTGCCGATTGGCGACGCCCATGTGTCCGTTGAGTGGGACGAAGGCTGCGAAGTCCGAGGGCTTGATCATTGCAAATGCAAAGCCCCCGGAGGCGCCATCCGAGAAACCCATCATCCAAACACGGTCATCGTCGACGTTGAAGTGCCGCTTGGTATGCCGCACCTGATTCAGGATGTTCTCCATGCCCACGTTGTCCCACCAGGTGGCTTCATTCTGACCCATGGGGACGAGCACCAGCCAGGATTGCTCATCGGCGTAGGCAAGGAATGGGCTTTGCTCCGCGTACTCAACCGGATCATCAATGATCTCCTTCCTGCCGACCCCTCCGTGAAGGCAGACAAGCAGGGGTGACGGGACAGACGGATCGTAGTGGGACGGGACATAGGTCACGTAGGGACGGGTCACTCCATCCAGACAGGCAATGGAATCGAGGATCGCTTTGCCTGTCTGCTCCGGGACAGGAAAGGCGATGGCCTTGATAGCAGCAGCGGCTTCCTCCCACGAGGGTGCGGCCTTCAGGATCTTTTCCATGAGATCGTCGGTCGTTGCAGTGTCACGGGCCTCGATCAGTGTCGTCAGATCCTCGCGCCATTCCGCCCGCGAGGAAACCGGCACACAGGGGATTAAAAGCAGGAATCCAACTAGTATCATAACTGCAGTGAGATCCGCTGTACGCCACATTGGTCAACCTCCGTAGTACATCCCTAATCCTGGTCTTGCCGCGATCATTCCTGCCTTGCTCCCTGGTCTTGCTGTGATCAGTCCCGCCCCGGTCCCTGGTCTTGCTGTGATCAGTCCCGCCCCGGTGCCTGGTCTTGCCGTGATCGGTCCCGCCCCGGTACCTAACCCTCACCATCTGCATCCTGGATCCGCAGCAGTTTCGCGGGCACAACTTTGCCCTGCCCGAACCGCTCTTCGATCCTATCGATCGTCTCAACGAGCCGCCTGCGACGATTCTGTGCCTGCGCGGGGGCGAATAGATCGAGTGTTTCACTCCCTGCGGGAGAGATGCCACTCACGCCCACGCCGATCAAGCGCACGGGTGCCTGAGTCCAGGTCTCGTGAAACAGATGGCGAGCCGTATGGTAGATCCGTTCCGTGTCTGACGTGGGTCCCTCGAGTGTTGTCCGGCGCGTCACAGTGCGGAAATCGTGATAGCGGAGCTTGAGCTGCACAACCTTTCCGGACACGCCATCTTTCCTCAAGCGACGGGATACCCGATGGGCTTCGTCCAGGACGACTCCTTCCAGAGTGTCTACATCCACCAGGTCGCGAGCGAACGTGAGCTCATGACTGTATGACTTCGCATCCCAATCGGGGATGACCTCACGTCTGTCGATTCCGCTGGCGAGATCGTGAAGGTGTTCTCCATGCTGGCCAAATCGAGAAATCAGATTCTCCCGGTCCACGGAAGCCAGGTCCCCGATAGTGCGGATCCCTATGGCCTCCAGTGCCTCTCGTGTGCGCGGGCCCACTCCCCAAAGGCGGGAGATAGGCAAGGGGTGCAGGATGTTCTCCACGGTGCCCGGCTTGACCACCACCAGGCCGTCCGGCTTCTCCATGTCCGAAGCAATCTTGGCCACAAATTTGACCGGGGCGATTCCTACCGAAGCTGTCAGGTGCGTGGTTTCCCAGATGGATTTCTTGATATCGCATCCCACCTGTTCAGGCGGACCAAGGAGCCGATCGATCCCTGTCAGGTCCAGAAAAGCCTCGTCCAAGGAAAGTGGCTCGATCTTTGGGGAGAAAGATCTGAAGATCTCCATGATTTGATCGGAGGCATCACGATACTTTGAGAAGCTTCCTGGAAGGCGAACCAGTCGGGGGCAGAGCCGCTCGGCTTTGGCCATCGGCATCGCCGAGTGGATGCCGAACTTGCGGGCCTCGTAGGAGGCCGCGCTCACTACACCCCGATGCCGGGTCGCACCGCCCACCACAACCGGCTTGCCTTTCAGGGAGGGGTCGTCGCGGATTTCAACGGACGCGTAGAATGCGTCCATGTCGACATGGGCGAAGATGCGGTTCCATTTCGGCATAGATAATTTCATATTATGCAGCCAATCATGCCACTTGTGGCTCCCCACTTCTACTGGGGAAGCCTTGGAGCCAGCCGCGTCGCCAGTGGCGCGAGCGATCGTGGATCTGCAGGCGCGGAGAGCCCCTCCAGTGGGGTGAAAAAGAGCCTAGCGGTTGTAAGCACAGCCCTGCGTCCTCGCTACGCGCAGCCTGCAGCATCTACTGCGCACGGCCTGCGGTCTCGCTGTGGCGAACCCACTTCTCTGGCGGGGGCTGACCACATAATCTGCGAAGAGCAAGAATAAAATGCCATAATGCAGTAAGCATGTATTCCGTAGATCCCGAAAAGCGAGCGTCATATCCCCGGTGGCCTGCACGCCTCCAGCAGCTTTGCAGGGAGATTCGGTCCCCTAAAAACGGAATGGCCCGCGAAGATGCGTTGGGGGACGCCTGGCTGCTCCTAAACTCCTCTATTTTCAGCTACTTACAGCAACATACCACCCGTCTAGGAGTTGCCAGTCGCGAGGATCTAGAGGACCTCGCCGCAGAAAATGCGTTAGATCTGTTGCGTAGGATCACAAATGGGAAGTGGGAGATCACCAACCGCCATCCGGCGGAGGTAGCAGGGTATCTCTCGACTGTTGCCCGGCACGCGCTGATGGCGCTGCAACGCAGAAGCCGGCGTCGAGCACTGCCCCGCGATGAGAACCGGGATGAATGGGATATGGGCCAGACTGGCGCCGGGCAGACGATGGGCACGGTGGTCTCCCCCGACCAGCGTCTTGAGTGTAGGGAGTTTGCAGCAGCCCTGCGTCAGTGTGCCGAGGAACTGAGTCCACTCGCGCGCCGCGTTTGGTTCCTGAGAGTGTTTTGCCAGATGTCCAGCGCGGCGATCGCCGCGCATCCGGAAGTGGGCATCAGGGCCAGCCATGTGGATGTCAGGCTCCAAAGGACCCGCCGCACGATGCGGGCGTGTATGAAGAAACGTGGCTATGCGCCTCAGGATATGCCCCCGGGCACGTTTGCCGAACTGGTCAAATTGTTCGGCGACCCGAGCGTGAGCGTGGAGAATCAGGGAGGTTCGCAATGATCGATTCTGGGTCTTTGGCCCCGGGGAAGGATGGAGGTGGGGTTCATTTGAGCAATGAGCTGCTACAAGATCTGCTCTTTGGCCTCCTGCCGAAGCCTGAGGCTGAGCGGTCTCGCGCCCACCTCGCCATCTGTCCGGACTGCGAGCGGCGCTATCAAGAGCGATTCGCCGCCCGCGAGCGCCTGCGGGCCAGAGGAACCCTCCGCGAACTGCCCGATGGCCAGCTCGTATTCGAAGTCCATGCAGGCAATGCTGCCGGCCGCTCAAGGCATGCACTCGGGCCGGTCGCACGCGACTTGCTTGACACGGTCCGGGCCAACCTGCCGGCCATACGCCAACTCTCTCGCATGAGAACCGTGGCCGCCTTGGCGCTTGTGGCCGCCACTCTGATTATAGTTTTCTATCCGCGCCAGAGCGAGATTGCCGAGCCTCCGCAACTGGACTGGCTTCCCGCCATGTCCGCGGATCTCACTAGCCGGGGTGCCGAGGATTCCCTACATCCAGGTGCCCTGGCCGCCGGTCTTGAGGCCTATGCCGCGCAAGACCTCGTTCAGGCTATCGAACAGTTGCAGCGAGCCGAGGCCAGCGGGCCCTTTGAGATAATTCGCAAGGCCTATCTCGGCAGTGCCTTAGCATGGATCGAGCGCTATACTGAGGCTATCGAGGTCTTGATGTCGATTGACCCTGAAGATCTACCAGAGGACTACAGCGAAGCGCACTGGGCCCTGTATGTTTCCCTCCAAAACTCCGGTCACCTAGCGCCGGCCGACTCGCTATTGCGGGTCATGGCCGCGGGGTACGGCGATCTGGCCCAGCGCGCAGCCACCGCTCTGGACCGGAAATAGGCTAGCGCGGAAATCCTGAACGCTTCGCGCCCGCGGCCCTTGCGAACCCCTTTGGCCCTCCTCGGCCCTCCTTGGCCCCCCTAGGCCCTCCAAGGCTGCCACTTATCGCCCGAGATCCCCCTTGCGGTCGCCAACTAAAATGGAGGATTATTAATAGAAGAGGAGAAGAATGAGGTCGAGCAATACATCATTCTCAGCGGGCACAGCTGATAGCGCCGTGACCTGCGGTCGCCACCGAACTATCCGCGTGTCCATGGCGCTCCTCTTCCAAGCCCTTGTTTTGACCATAATGATGAGTGGTCTGGCCAGCGCCAGCGAGGGCTGCGCGCAGGATTGCAATCGCTTCCGGGTGCTAATCGAGCAGCAGCGCGCCGCAGGTCGCTACGACTCGGCCCTGGAGATGGCGCTTGAACTTCAACAGCTTATTGCCGGCAGTCCCGATGCGCGCCCCTGGGAGAGCGGCGATGCCGCGCGCGAAATCGCCACGCTGACAGCGATTCTGGCCATGCCGCCCGAGGCACGGGCTGAGGTCACCGAGGCGGACCGGCTCGAGGATTCCGTCCGGCAGCACATCCGTAATCGCGATTTCGCAACCGGAGTCACGCTGGCCGAACGGCAACTGGA
>JAGMDA010000678.1 GCA_023128935.1 Candidatus Eiseniibacteriota bacterium
CCCCGATGCGGTTCGACCTCGCTCCCCTCGCAATCGATGATGCTGCCGAGTTGTATTCCGCTCTGGGAACGCACCGTAATGGCTTTGCCGAGGTAGTCGAGATCGCGGTTCCCGTCACCGTAGAAGTTGCCGTCGGTCAGCTCGATCACGTCGCCATCGACGACCGCATCGATGGCAGCTTGGATCGTCGGGTAGTCACCTGCGCCATCCGGCTGCACGGTGTAGGTTTCCGCAACGGCCACTTCAGCCCCAAGCAGAACTCCGCAACACACTGCCAACACGAACGATCTCATGGTATATCCCCTACGGGTCTTCTACCCACTTGGCGATGACTCCACGTCACATCTTCGGGTGCCAGCTTCTGTCATTCCGATCAGCCGTCCTGAGCATAGCACAGCATAGCTGCTGTCCCGCCCCTATCGCACGACCAAGAGTCGCCGCGCCTCGGTCTGTCCATTCTGCCGAAGCTGAAGAAAGTACATACCTCCAGCAACAGCCCTCCCTGCTTCCGACGCGCCATTCCACGCGATCTCATGGATGCCTGGTGACTGAGGGGTATCCACCAGAGTGCGGACCAGACGCCCCGAGGCATCGTGGATGGTCAGGAGCACAGGTCCATTATCCAACGTAGCTGGCGTGCTATAGCTGATCCGCGTTGATGTCCGAAAAGGGTTGGGGGTGTTAGATGCGAGCCGGAGACCTGCTGAGGAAGGACTGTCCCTTGAGGAATCTTCGACCAGTTGTGGATCCCAGCACCCGACCGGCCAAGCGCCAATGATCCCACAGGCCGCTTGATTGCATGGCGAGTAGTTCCAAAGGTGGTAGTCGTCGTTATCCATATCGCAAAAGTAGGGGTCTGCTGAGAAATTGCCGTTAATCCCATGCTGACTTGCAATGAATCCCACCCAGTCACCACCCTCATTTCCATAGATGTCGCAGCATGACAAGGCAGGTGTGCCGAGGAGGCCGCAACTAATCCCCGGACCGTCAAGATTGAAAGCGATTATTGCATTCCTGACAATGGGAGATAGAACACCAGAGCCGAATCTGATGCCTCCCCCGTATCTTGAGAAATTGGTGACGATCGTGCATTCAGCGACTTCAAGAGAGCAGCAGGCGGCGCTAATGCCTCCACCACCAGCATTGGTCCAGTTGTCCACCAGAGTGCAATTGGAAACATAAACAGTAGCATCCCCTTCGGCGTGAAGTCCACCACCAGCACCACTAGCCAGGTTGCCAAGAAGGAGGCTGTGGTTAACGATGGCATGACAGTCCTTGAGACAGAGCCCTCCCCCTGATCCCTGACAGGCATTGCCACGAATCTCCCCATGCGTAAGCATGAGCTGTCCTTCCCAGAAGCACAATCCGCCACCATTAATATATGAAGTGTTCTCGATCCACGTGCAGTCTTCAATGATCGCTGACGGAACGCTGAGGTACATTCCACCGCCGTATCCGCTGGCCAGGTTGACCCTGAACTCGCAGCCATGAAATGCTGGGGTTGTGCCCGATATGCACATTACCCCACCACCATGAGCGCCGCTTTCGTTGTTCACAAATCTGCAGCCCCAAAATGTAGGTGATGACTCCCCATTACAGCGAACAGCACCGCCGTCATCTAGCGCCGTGTTATTACGGAACACACAGTTTGTGAATGTCGGAGACCCCTCCTCGGACTTGACAGCGCCGCCATGCAGTATGTACCCCCCCATCATTGTTATGGACGAGATTATGCAGCTGCTGTCTTCGGATGTGTGGATATAGAAGGCCCGGTGATGATCCGTCTCAGAGCCAGCACAATCGATAATGCAGGAATCAGGATCCTCACTCGCTGACCGGAGGAGGATAGCTCTGCCCTCGAAGTCAATGTCCCTGTTGCCGTCCCCAGTGAACGTCCCGTTGGCCAGCTCAATCACGTCTCCATCCACGGCGGCGTCGATTGCAGCTTGGATCGTCGGGAAGTCACCAGAACCATCGGGCTGCACCACGTACGTCTCCGCAACGGCTGCTCCGCCAGTCACTATGATCAAGCCAAACAGCACCGGTACTCTGATTACCATTGCCAGACCTCCTTGTTGGGGATCACCAACATTGGCTCAGATCGGGACCACCATGCCAAGCAGAATAGGGCAAAGCGGATGTGGACTGAAGGATCTTCTGGTTCGTTCGGTCGGCACGTCTCCTGCTACTCACACGGCCGGGACGAGGCTGCCCAAGGGCAGACCTCGGCCCCCGAGAGCCGCACTCCCACCTCGGATAGCTTATGAGAAGGACAGTTCTCGCAAGCCACTGGAGGAGATGATTGGCCGGACACCACGAACCGAGAATACCCCAGCCATTGACGGCAAGCATGAACTCGTCAGCATCGGCGTTGCCCCTCCCGACAGGCATCCTCCAGTGGTCTACCTTGCATCTACGCGTAACGATAGCTGCGCCGCTGCATTGCAGAACATGTCGAGTGCTGCCACTCTGTTCTTGTCCGAGATGCCAAGCTGACGGTATGGATTCTTGTTCAGAAGAAACGGTTTCGTGTGCATCTCCATGGCGATCGGGAGACCACACGCGTCGCGGACTCGCTCCCGCAGGGTTCAGAGTTCCTGGAAGCTGTCCTTCCAGTTCAAATAGTGGAGATAGCATCCGGTCAAGGCAAAGAGACGTGAAGATTGCTGCGGGTAGCCATCGTCACCGGCCTCGTCGTAGTACGCTATGTGCACGGTACTTCCTCAATCCGTGTTGTCGACGGCAGTGGTTTCAATGGCTGCCCAACGGCAGTGTCACCAGCGGCTGGGTCTGGCGCGGACCAGGCCGCGCCAGGGCCAGATGCCTGCTGCACACACTTGTTGGGCCCTCTATGCGGCAGCCCCGCAGTTCACGATCTACTGAGGCTCCTCGGCTTCCTCCTCGCTCCCCGATTCTTGACGCTTCTCGGGAACCGCCGCTGTGACCCGACGCTCCCGTTCATCCCGACGAAACTCGGCCTGCTGATTGCGCCGCCTCCCTCCGCGGCAACCCAGCGCGACTTCCGGATTACCGGGAATGCAGTTCGTCGAACGGCTGCAGTGTGTTCCACATCGGCCATCGCCTCAGTGACGCCATGGTGTTATGGCGCCGACCGTCGTGAAGGCGCGGTGATGCGAACGATTCGGCTTCCCACGTCTTCACAGTCTTGCGGTTTCCGCCCAACGCGCGTCAGCCTCTTCGGTCCCATTCCGTCCGCTCAATCAAATCGCTGTGCAGTCGTATTGTCTCGACGCCCGTAGTCATTCCGACCCCTATTCAATGTTACCAGAGACAGTGAGTCCATCGTCTAGCGCCCCGATAAACGAGTCCCACATCTTGCCCAGGAAACGATTGCGTACATTGGTGCCGGTACTTAGTCGCGAAATGTAGTCTCGGAAGTCCATCGAGTCATTCTGCATATCCCGACGTTTCTGTTCAAGGAGGGATGAAAAGCCAGTGTTGCACCGTGGCAGAACAGCTTCAAGCTCCTCAACAGAAATGACGTGACAATGGAATGACTCGGGCAAGTCGGGCGCCATTTCTCTTGCGGAGTCCAAGATGTGCTTGCGCAGAAGGGAATTGAGGAAGTAGGAACGATCGTACGTTACGATGACTCGCTCGACCGTGTCGAGCGGGGCAAGTGTGGTCAGTTCCGCGTACTGGCCTGATGCGACATCCTTTTCAAATCGCCACAACTGTGTCACGGCAGCTGCGTAGGTCTTCAAGACATCTTTCTTGACTTGCGCTTCGCAGCCGGACATTTTGGTGGCGAGATAGAGCCCCCCTTGCTTGACTTCGACCAGCACAACCCTATCGGAATCCATGATCAGGAAGTCAGGCGTATCCTTCTTGGGAGAGCCGTACCTCCATTCATCTTTCACTTGCTCAGCCGGAAGCTCTTCTCGAAATAGCGTACCGACATAATGCTGAAAGACGGGACCGAAGGCACTTCGGAAAGGGTTTTGTCGACCTGGGCCTCTGCAGGCTTTCGTGAGTTCATAGTAGAGACCATTCGTAACTCGTTCAGGAAGTAGGCGCACTACTGGCACGAGACAGGGTCGGGAAAGACCAGGGCTAGGATTGGTCTCTGGCAACACAATGGGGTGGATTCGCAGGGGATTCCATCGGAGCTGGTCGTACTCCGACTGCTCCTTGGCAGCAAGGCGGGACTGCTTTCGGAAATCTCGGTACCCCATGGCAAGCCACTCGACGAAGGCGCGTTGCTTCTCTGGCGAGAAGAGATCCCTGGCGAGACGCGATGTCAAGCGTGACTCATCATAGGCACGAAAGAACCCTTGCCTGGTCTGAGTGGCATACGCATAGGTGAGGGCGAGGATCTCATTGAGTTCCAAGCCTGAAACCTGTCGCAACAGGTCGTCTATTCGCGGAAGGGCCTTGGGTTTCACCTGAGGCCAGGAGTGCTGGTAAATGGCCAGAGTCCGCGGGAGCAGAGCCTTCTGCGGACGGTCGAAATCAAACTGATGGAACCCAAATCGCAGGAAGCCTGCATCTAAATCATGATCTCTCGTGACCGGGTCCGGGAGGCCATAGAACATGTCAGCTGCCGTCATCAACTCGGAGTGGTCGAATTGATGCGAGCCTTCGTCACAGGCGTTTTCGATCAGGATCATGGCCAAGTAAGCAAGCAGCGACTCGCTCAAGGGTGGCTCTTCGGCCGCTTGCCGCACCTGTTGTTGCCAAAGAGCATGGGATGTCTGACCTATGACTCTCAAGGCATCACAAAGGCGGAAAGGTCTCAGGAATTCATGCAGATCGCTGGCCCGGTATGACCGCCCTTCCCTGGTTCGGTACACCTTGATGTTCTTTCCGTAAATTGTGGCATCAGGGTCCATAGTTCATCTCACCCTTGTGACAGTTGGCTAAGGCGGGCACCTCGACCCTGCCCCACGCCGCCGGTGAGCCGCAAGGATAGGCCGCCGTCTC